>QHXG01000300.1 GCA_003222845.1 Acidobacteriota bacterium
TCACCTCGTGGCCGTTCGCGAGCTTTCCATTCAAGACTTTCTGGCGTTCGACTGTTGACTCGTCACCAAAGACCGCCCGCATGGTACTCTCGGCGCTCTTACCCTGAATCGAGAGCAATACTGTTTCATTCGTTACCTCCATAACGCGGAAATCTCCCGCCAGCGTGAAGCGTTCGAGAATCTTCAAAACCGTATCGTGCGTCACATCTTCAGTATCAATCAGGAATCCATCTTCGCGATGAATCACACGCACCGCAGCCAGCAGACGACCTTGTACGCTGGCAAACGCCGCCGGCATCCACGTATTCACGGCAAGCGTCTTCATGTCATTGGTGATCAGGCCGTTCAGAAACATCACGGCTTCCGAACCACCGACAACTAATCGGCCACGACTAGAAAGATCGATGAGGCCGGCTCCGCCGTTGCGCACCGCTGAATATCCGGTAGCTGAATCACCGGTTGTACCCATTTCGATCCCAATTCTCTCAGTCAGTCCAGTCATTTCGACCTTTCAAATTCGCTTCTCATAGGCTCCGCCTTTACGGTGGATTACCGATCCGCCGCATCGCCCGCGCCACCACCTTGTAATCCCGCAACTGCGCTCTTTCATCGCGGCTGGTAATCAATACCTGCGGGCTCGGATGATAAAGCGGCACCAAAAGTCGCCCATTCCAGAGACGAATCTTTCCCGCATCTTTCCGTAAATTCAATTCATGATATTGAAGCGATTTCAACGCCTCAAGCGCGACCATTCCCAACGTCACAATTACTGCCGGATCGACAAGCGCGAGTGTGCGACGCAAAAAGTCCGAGCAGTTTCGCAATTCCGACGCGGTTGGCCGACGGTTTGCTCCCGTCGCCTTGCGCGGATTGCAGAGCGCGGCGCTGGTGATGAAGATCTCGGAACGCTGGAGATTGATCGAAGTCAGAAACCGCTCGAAATTTCTGCCGGATTGATCGCCGGAAAATGGGATGCGCGTACGATCGGCGCCCTTGCGTCCCGGCGCTTCGCCAATAAACATCACGCGCGCGTCGATTGGCCCATTCAGGTCGCTTAGGACCGCGGTTCGCCCGCACATCGCAGAGCAGCGAACACAAGCCGCGGCTTCTGAAACCAAAGCCTGGAATTGTTTTCGTTTTTCGTCCATCGAATTCGATCTATATCAAATACTATTGACTTAAGGCGTTCATTTAGACTAGAAAGGGCTCTGCTTTTTCAAGCCTATCAATTTCAGTAAGTCACGGAAGGAGATCTTCGTATGCGTCGTGCATCCTTATTAATGCTGTTCCTCTTGGCCGCGGTCCTTCCCGCCCTGGCGCAAGACCCGGTTAAGGTAGACCCAAAACACTACAAGGTCGAGTTTGAAAACTCGGGTGTTCGTGTGTTGCGAATAAAGTATGGCCCGCACGAAAAGTCAGTAATGCATCGCCACCCAAATTCCGTCGCGATATTTCAAACGGACGGCCGAGTCAAGTTTACCTATCCGGGAGGTAAATCCGAAGAGAGAGACATCAAGGCCGGCCAGGCCGTATGGACGCCGGCGACCAAGCATCTGCCTGAAAATCTTACGGACAGCGACATGGATGTTATTCTTGTGGAGCTAAAGACGCGACGGAGGCCAGCCGCCAAGAAGCCTTCTGACACAAACGCGACCAACAGTAACAAGCAATGACTAGTTCGCGCGTCACAATACCAACGATGACTACACTTCAAACAACCAGTATCCACGATGCCTACCGAGAGCGCTCGGTGCTAATTACCGGCGGCCTCGGTTTCATTGGCAGCAATCTCGCGCGCCGCCTGGTGGAAGTCGGCGATGTCGAGGTTTATTTGCTTGACGCCCTGGTGCCCGACCAGGGCGGCAATCTTTTTAATATCGAGGACATCAAGGATCAGGTCACGTTGCATATCGCCGATATGGGCGACCCATCAGTTATCAACCATCTGGTTGGCGGCATGGACTATGTTTTCAACCTGGCCGCGAATGTGAGCCACCTGGATTCGATGTTGTTTCCACAACACGATCTGAAACTGAACTGTCAGTCCCAGCTCACCTTGCTCGAAGCCTGCCGCAATTTCAATCCCCACGTAAAGATCGTCTACACCAGCACCCGACAGGTTTACGGCAAACCGCTTTACCTGCCGCTTGACGAGCAGCACCGTTGCGCTCCTGTCGACATCAACGGCGTCCACAAGCTCGCCGCCGAACATTATCATCTGCTTTACCATCGCGTGTACGGAGTGCGTTCCACTTGTCTGCGCTTGACCAACACGTATGGCCCGCGCCATCTGATGCGCCATAACCGCCAGAGTGTAATTGCCTGGTTCATACGGCAGGCGATGGATGGAGGGATGATCGATCTGTTCGGTGAAGGGCGCCAGAAGCGTGATTTCAATTACGTTGACGACGTGGTCGAAGCGCTGCTGATGATTGGCGCCAGCGAGAAGGCCGAGGGCGATGTCTTCAATCTCGGCAGCCACGAGCCAGTCAGTTTATCGCACCTGGCGGAAGAGTTAATCTGGCTTACGGGTCATGGCACGGTGCGCTACGTGCCCTTTCCACCCGAGCGACAGTTGATAGACATCGGAAACTGCTACTCGAGCTATCGTAAGATCGAAACGCTGGTTGGATGGGAACCTCGCACGACTTTGCGCGCGGGCTTGGCGAGCACGATCGAATTCTATAACAACCACCGCGCGCACTACTGGGATTCAAAAATCGAATCGACTCCGCGAATTCTCACTACGGCTTAAAGGCGCTATTTTTTCGTCACCGTAATGTCGCGTGCCGTCGAGTTGTATCCGCCGTTTTCAACCACGTTGCCATCTTTGTCGATCAATTCAAGCTTGACGGTGTGCGGGCCGCTGGTCCATCCCGTCAACCAAATCGGCTCCCACTTATCCAGGAATCCCGACTGTCCATCAATCGTGTAACGCACCCGATAATCGCCGCCTTGATCGCGCAGTTTGACATTCAAAAGCCAAAAATCGAGCATGATGGGATCGGCATCGTCGCCACTGTAATCGCCTTTCGGGCGACTGTAAGTCAGCAACGGCTTCGCGAGATCGATGGGCCCCATGGTAGCTATCGCAATCGCGGAAAAATCTTTCCCTTCGCGTGCCGGAGTTGGACTAGCGCCGGTAGTCTCGGATTTGGAGCTTTCGGGCTTGGCCGCGCTTTTGGTCGGGCTGGCCATTATTTCGCCACTATTCGTGGTTGTTGGTTTCGCCTCATCGCCGCCGCCCTTCACGATAAACATGACCATCTGAAAAGCCCCATCGTTCTTGAAGCTTTCATGCCATGGGCGCGACGGAAAAACTCTGAGCGTGTGGTCGCCGGCGCTGACGTTGAGTAATTGGAACGGCTGGTCTAACTCGTAGTACGCTTCGTAAGGCTGATTATCGAGAATCACGTGAATGTGGTTGCCCTTGCCACTTGCGGGATCTTTGTGTGGTTTGTAACCCTTGAGATCGCCAGTGAGCTCCAGTTTGACTTCCACGGTCGAGCCGTTAATCGTGGCGTTCTTTGCCGGTGAAATAATCCGCAAGGTAGGTTTGGCCTGATCCTGTTCGCCGCGCTCTTTCATCATCTGTTCAATCTTCTCCGGCCGCGATACAAGCGTAAGGTTTTGCGTGGCCGGCGGTGTGACTGAACTCGTCGCGGTAGTATTCTGGTTTTCATTCGCCTGTTGACAGCCAGCACTGATAAAGACTGCGGCCACACAAAGACCAAAGACTGCCAGAGAGATTTTCGGGATTCTCATAGCTCCTCCATGCGTTGATAATTTGTTTTGACGTCATCCGATAACACAAAAGCGCGCAGGTTAACAAGTGTCAGAACCGCGAGCGGTAGCGACCGGGTCCGGCTTCTGCTTTCCAGGTTACCGTTATGATCCGGTCGCTACCGCTCGCGGTTCTGACACGCGACCTCCAGATAATCTAAGCCGCTATCGGCTGCGCCATCAATCGATGCAAGCGCCGCTCGACCGTGCCCCAATCAATGTTCGAGAAGAACGCCTCGATGTACTTGGGCCGATCCGCCGGTTTGTAATCAAGTATGAACGCGTGCTCCCAAACGTCCATCACCAGCACCGGATTGAAACCGGCGACGTTGCCCGTCTCGTGCAGACTGATCCAATGATTCGACAACTGTCCGTTCGCCGGGTTCTCGTAACAGATGGCCCAACCAACGCCGCGCATCTTGCCGATGCCGATAAAGTCAGCCTTCCAAATATCGTAGCTGCCGAAGGATTCTTCAGCGGCTTTGCGAAAACCGGTCTTTCCGGTTGGATCGCCGATGCCGCCGCCGTTCTTCAGATTGTCGAAATAATATTCGTGCAGCACCATGCCGTTATATTCGAAACCCAGACGCCGCTTCAGTTCCGAGTAATCGGCAAACTCGTCCTGATCGACCTTGGCGTCTTTGATGAACTCGGCGATTTTTTCGTTCAGCTTGTTCGTCTCTTTGACGTAGCCTTCGTAGAGTTTGAAATGCATCTCGAGCGTTTCGTCAGAGATACCCTTCAAGTTGCTGAGGTTGAAGTCCCTCGGTTTGTAAGTCGTCATTCCCATTCTTGTAGCCTCCTTGAATTATTGCTGTCTGTAGTCATAGCTCGACAGATACTCGTTACCTTAATCGAAATATGGAATGAAAATGTGGCGAGGGGATGGAGAGGATGAACTAATACTGTTGCGAAGTAGCATAGACTTTAGTCTGTGATGGTTTGGTTTACACAGACTGAAGTCTATGCTACGCACCGCCGCGATAGCTCAATCCCAGCGTGATGATCTTTTGTAGCAACGACTCGTAGTCTAATCCTGAATGCTTGGCTGAGTCGGCAAAATCTTCGTCGCGGGCGATCTGTGAATTAGGATTGGCCTCCAACAGATAAATCTGGCCGTCGTCAGTCACCCGATAGTCCAGACGCGCATAGCCGCTCAGAAACAGCGTGCGATAGATTCGCTTCGACAGTCGTTTCAGTTTTTCGCGCATTTCTTTGTCGAGATCGGCGGCCTTCGTAACTACTCCTACCTTTTCCTGATAAGCCGGGTCCCATTTCAGTTTTGAAGTCGCGATGTTGGGCGCGCCTTCGGGAAGTTTCTCGATCACCAATTCCCAAGGCGTGTAAGTTTGCAGACGCTGGTTCCCGATCACGCTGACGTAAATCTCGCGGCCGGCGATGTACTGCTCGGCGATGGCATGCGTCTTAGCCGCTCAGAAACAGCGTGCGATAGATTCGCTTCGACAGTCGTTTCAGTTTTTCGCGCATTTCTTTGTCGAGATCGGCGGCCTTCGTAACTACTCCTACCTTTTCCTGATAAGCCGGGTCCCATTTCAGTTTTGAAGTTTTGAGGTCGCGATATTGGGCGCGCCCTCGGGAAGTTTCTCAATGACCAGTTCCCACGGCGTGTAGGTTTGCAGACGCTGGTTCCCGATCACGCTGACGTAAATTTCGCGGCCGGCGATATACTGCTCGGCAATGGCATGCGTCTTGGTCTGGCGGTGGATGAACTCGACGCGCTCGGCCAACTTGGCATCGTCATTCACGATCGACGCCTGGGCGATACCGACCGAGCCCTCTTCGCTAATCGATTTCACGAGCAGCGGAAACTTTAGACGCTTCGAACGCTGCACTTTGCGGTTCATGTGAAAGACGTTGAACGCCGGCACGTGAATATGATGATACGCGAGCACCATCTTCGACAGCGCTTTGTCATGCGAAATCGTCAGCCCGCGTGGGTTGCACCCGGTGTAAGGCTGCTTCATCAATTCGAGATAGCTGACGACGTGCTGGTCGTACAGCGGATAACCGTGAAATTCTTCCAGCAGATTGAAAGCGATTTGCGGCTTGTGTTCCATCAAGGCGTTGTCGATGACGCCGAGGTTGTTGTAAACGCCGACCGGCTAGACTTCATGGCCGATCTTCATCAGCGTTGAGATCACATCCCATTCAGTTTTGAAGGGCGCAATCTCTTTCGCGCTCAGATCTTCGATGCTGTCAGGCGGAACCAGATCCTCGTGACAGAGCACGATCACTCGCAGCTTTTTGAAAGTTTCGCCGTTCTTCACAACGCAATCCTGTGATAACCGGAATGGACCACGTTCATGGTCTGGACGGTGAGCATGATCATGACCTCGCGCCTAATCTGCTCGCGGCCGCCGGCCACGCGCAGCTTTAGTTGACCGGCGCGTTCGATCATTAGTTGGTACACGTGATCGATGGCGTATTTGTGCACACCGGTGCCCTCGGCGACCATTTCTTCGACCTCGCGTTTGATCGAGCGCAGAAAACTCGCCGCCGTGGTCCGCGATCGAAGTCTAGGATCATTCGAGAAAATACGGCGCAGGTCCGCATCCAGATAAGCGGGCCACTTGAATTCATATTGCTGCTTCTTGCGACGGTAATGTTCGCGCAAGGTGATGCGAATTTCCGGCAGCGTTTCGACTTTTCGCCGGGCACGATTCTTGGGACGAGTGACCGCGACCTCGTTCATGACTTCGTCGACGTATTCAATTTTCCGCAGCGCCGGCCAGCCGCGATAACGCCGGCGCCAGTTCGAACGAGGCTGCAACCAAATGGCGAACGTTTCGGCGAAGTCCTCAGCCGGGTGCGCCTGCGCGTACCACGCCTCGAGGTTGAATACGTATCTACGGCTGTTTGGCTTGGGCCGATACGATTCGGGATAACGCTGCGCGAAGGAGCCGAATGTCAACCGCCATCGTCGCTTGAAGTGCAAACGAAACGCATTGTCGATCGCATGGCCGGCTTCGTGACGCAGGATGCGCATGCACTCGAAATCAGTGCCGCCTTCAATTTCGAGCATCTGCTTGCGTTCGAGTTTCGCCAGCCTCGGATGCGCCAAATAAAACGGAATCGCAAAACCAGGCACGCCGTCGGGCGTAAACCAGTCGGCTGATAACCACACGTGCGGCTTGAAACGAATGCCGCGATCGTTCAGCTCGCTATAGAGACGTTTGATGTGAGATTCGAGGAAAGAACCTTTGATGCGTACCGGCAGATCGCACACCCGGGTGTCAAGCAGGCGCTCATCCGAGACGAGACTCCATTTGAATCGCGTCGGCACAGGGGGGAATTGTAACTGGGTTGAGTGTGGGGCGCTAGAGATTCATAGCATCCTGGCTGTTTTTATAGAGACTCCCAGTCCTTT
>QHXG01000301.1 GCA_003222845.1 Acidobacteriota bacterium
GTTGCTTTTGAAAGAAGAGAAGAAGCAATACGACGAGAATGTCGCGCGTGCTCGTGAAGTTTCACAGCTTGGCTCGCAGGTGCAAGAGAGCTTCGCAGCGAAGAAGCTGTTCAATTCGGATGACGGGAAGAAGTTGGAGCGGCTCGAGAAACTAACCCGTAAAATCCGCAATGAGGCCGGCGGTTCCGAATCTGATGCCGAGGTGAAAGACATCCCCAGCGAGGTGGAAGCTGCCGTCAAACGTCTGGCTGCCGTGGCGGACGAACTCTATAAACTGGTCGAGAAGACCCCACGTCATGTGGTTTCAGCCGCCGTGATCGATCAAGCCAATAAATTGATCGGCCTGGTCCAACGTCTGCGAAACGCGGGTCGCTAACAGCTATGATTGTTGCCCAAACAAAAGCAGCAACGAAACTCATCAGGATAATTCCAACTTTCTTTTTGTTTCTACTTATAATTCCAGGCAGTCTCCGAACTACCAACCGTTTAGGGGCAGCGCTTGTGCCGCATGCACGAACAAGTCTGCCCTCTAAACAACTTGATGGGTTGTCACTGGCGCAGCAACAGGACGAGGATGTGGTGCGCGTCAACGCCGACCTCGTCGTTTTGAATGCGACAGTGCTCGATAAGGACGGGAAATTCGTTTCGGGACTAAAGCGCACGGACTTTCGCGTGTTCGAGGACGGGGCTGAGCAGAGAGTCGCGACCTTCAGTACCGAAGAGACGCCATTCGCCGCGGCGATTTTGCTCGATACCTCTGGCAGCATGGAATCACGGCTCACTCTTGGTCGGAGCGCGGCAATTCGATTTCTGGATGGTTTGCGCGAGGAAGATGTAGCGGCAGTTTACAGCTTCGATTCTAAGGTAGAACAGTGGCAGGACTTCTCACCGGGCCGCGATCTTGCGCCAAAAGTATTCGGCTTAAAAACAAAGCTGATGACTGCTCTGAACGACGCGGTATTGCGTGCAGCCGACGATCTTGCGAAACGGGAAGAGAAGCGACGCGCTATCGTCGTCTTGTCCGACGGAGGCGAGAATTACAGTCGTGCCAGCGCCGATAAAGCTCTTGACCATGCGTCGCAGGCAGGCGCCACCATTTATGCGGTGAACATGTCTGAAGAAGGTCCGACTCGCGATCTGGCCGGCGCCGCAATCATGAGAAACCTCGCCGAAAAAACCGGCGGCCGCTACATCTCGACTCCGGGCGGGCAACAATTACGAGATGCCTTCGCCGCGATCGCTGAAGAGCTAGGCCATCAATACACACTCGCCTATCGACCACTCAATCGCGAACGCAACGGCAAGTGGCGAGCAATCGATGTTAGGCTCTCGCGTGACGGCGTGACTTTGCGAACTCGCAAGGGTTATCGGGCACCGAAGAGTTAGATACTAGTTTCGTTCCGCGCGCGCTCGCGATGGCGTTCGATGGCAAACTCGATTAGTTGATCGATGATGCGCGGAAAAGGAATTCCCGATGCCTCCCACATTTTGGGGAAACCTGACACATCCGTTAATCCAGGCAAGGTATTTACCTCGTTAACCATCAATGAACCATCCAACTTTAAGAAGAAATCCACCCGCGAAAGACCCGAGGCATCGATCGCCTGATAGGCCTTGACTGCCATCTGCTGAATTTTCTTTGCCGTCGCCTTCGAAACTCGCGCGGGAACGACAAAGTCAACGTGGCCGGTGCTTGAATATTTCTCGGTGTAATCGAGGAAGCGCGCCGCTTCATCGTGCACCACGTATTCGCCAGGCAAACTTGCCTGCGGGTCATCGTTCCCGATCACAGCGCATTCGATCTCACGTCCATCGACTAACTCTTCGACGATTATCTTGCGGTCGTAACGCGCGGCCAGGTCAATCGCTTTCGCCAGGGAAGTTTTATCGTTTGCCTTCGAAACGCCGACCGACGAGCCGAGATTCGCCGGCTTGACGAAAGCCGGAAAGCCGATTTGCCGAACCACCCGCCGCGAGACTTTGTCGCTGGCCGCTTCCCATTCCGATCGCAGAAACCAAATGTAGTTACAGATGGGGAGACCGGCATCACGGAACAGTGCCTTCATCACGACCTTGTCCATGCCACAAGCAGAGGCGAGCGTGCCGCAGCCGACAAACGGAATGGCAGCCATCTCGAGCAAACCCTGAATCGTCCCATCTTCGCCATAAGTTCCGTGCAGAACCGGAATGACAACGTCAAGCGGTTCCGATGATTCGTCACTATCCAGTCGCATCAGACCACTGCGTGACGGATCGCCGATTATTGCGACATCTTCTTTCGGTCCGCCGCGAGCACGGGAAGAAAGTAAGCGTCTGGTCTTTTTCGGCAGTAGTTCCGCGGCTGCCGCAGGCGCCAGCCAGTTCCCTTCCTTGCTGATTGCTATGGGAACAACTTCGTACTTCGATTTATCGATCGCCTCAATCACAGATCGCGCGGAGCGGACTGATACTTCGTGCTCACCTGAGCGGCCGCCGAAGATCACGCCGATGCGAAGTTTTTTTGGCAAAATGTCTGTTCCTCATCCTGGGGTTTAGAAGCGGGCTACCGCCCGCCGTTTGTCGGGCAGTAGCCCGCCTCTAAACGGATCGCTTCTGAGCCACTACAGAATCGTTTTCCCCAATGCCGATAGTATTAGTTCCACGCCGAGTTCGGCGGTGCGGTTATTCACATCGAGCGCGGTATTAATCTCGACCACTTCGACAGACTGCATGCCTCCTGCTTCCGCGATCTTTTCCATCGCTAGATGGGCCTCTCGGTAAGTTAGCCCGCCGCGCACCAGCGTTCCTGAACCTGGCGCGTCGCGCGGATCGAGCGCATCCACGTCGAAGGTAACACAATAACCGGCGCTGCCTTGCGTGGCAATTGCAATGGCCTCGTCCATGCAAACGCTCAAGCCGCGTTCGTCAATTTCGCGCATCGTCAAAAATCGAATGCCAGTCCGGCGAATCAATTCGCGCTCGCCGGGATCGATGTCCCGCGCGCCGACGTGCGCGCACAGTTTGGGATCGAATTTCGGAGCCACGCCGCCGACAGTTACCAACTCCGGCGCACCATATCCCAGCAACACGGCCAGAGGCATGCCATGAATATTGCCGGACGGCGTGGTCTCAGCCGTGTTCATGTCGGCGTGAGCGTCAAGGTAGATCAGGCCCAGGCTTTCGTCGCGTTTGCGGAAAGCTTTCACGACTCCGGCGAGCGATCCGATCGCAATCGAATGATCGCCCCCAATCGTAATCGGCAACTCGCCGGCGTCAACGATCTTTTCAATCTCGATCGCCAGCCGCTCACATACTTCCTGAATCTCGGCCAAGTACTTGAGCTTCTCGGTCGGGGCAGGAGTTGATTGTGTTTCGTCGATTTCCAGATCTTCCAGGTCTTTGACTTCATACCCCAGCTTCTTGATTCTCTTGGTAAGACCCGCAACGCGCATTGCCGATGGACCCAAATCAACACCGGCCATGCTCTGCCCGAAACTTAGCGGAACGCCAAGGATACTTACGCTTTTTCCTTCGCCTGGTTTGAGCGGTGCGAAATGGTCCATATTGAGGATAGTCCCTCTGTTTCAGTGCCTTTGCTATCGTGACGAATCGAAACTCGATTATCTTAGAACTCGTCCCACCAAGGAAGCAATTCCGTTACTAAAGTTAGCGAACTGACCTCCGACTTGTGTTACGCTTTTCGTCGATGGCGGACGCTACCAAACAGGCTGCAACGTCTCGATCGCTTGGCAGACGACTCTGGTGGTTAATCCTCGGAAGAGCGGCGACAGCTGTACTTTTGTTGTTGCTCGGCGCGTTCTGGAGACACAATGCGCTAGAGAGCAGTCTCAGTAGCTCACTTCGCCGCGTCGCGCCAATCCTGTGGGCGGTGGCCGCGGTGACCGTCATCTATTCTGCCGGCCATCTGTTGTGGAAGAATTATTTGGCCCAGGCACGTTTTCAATTATTTGCCGACGTGCTTCTCGTCACTTGGCTGGTTTGGGCTACTGGCGATCTTCATTCTCCTTACGCAGCGCTCTACATCGTCGTGATTTCAGTTTCGAGTTTGTTCATCGGACCACGCGGAGCTTTGATCAGTTCGCTCGGCAGCGCAGCGGCATTCAACGCTTGTACTTTACTGGCGCTCAACGGGATTGGTCCTGTCGCGAGCCGGGCGGTTTCCAACGAATCTCTGGCAAATGCTATTCAATCGATGGGGCTTTCCGATGTTTCATTCCTGGTCGTCGGACTACTGGCGGCGAAACTTGCTGAGCGTCAGTTGCGCGCCGATGTGCAACTCGCCGCGGCAACACGGTCACTTGCAGACCTGCGTGCCCTTCATGAGCGCATCGTGGAATCGATTCGCTCAGGAGTCGTCACCACGGATTTGCAGGGACGCATTTACACCTTCAATGCGGCTGCTGAAGAGATTACGGGTTACAAATTGGCCGATGTGCGCGGGCAGGACGCCTCGATTTTTTTCGGCGATATGACACGGCAGATTGCCGCCTCGATGAACGCCGCGGCTACGGGAAATGTCAGCCCCCGATTTCAAGCGGATTGTCTGACTCCGAACGGCTGGGCGTTGCGTTTGGGGTTTTCCATCGCGCCGCTGTTTGCCGAATCGGGCGAGACGAGCGGCTTGGTGATCACGTTCCAGGATCTTACTGATGTGCGCGCTCTGGAAGAGACTTCGCGACGACAGGATCGCATGGCCGCAGTCGGGCGCTTGGCGGCGTCGATTGCGCACGAGATCAGAAATCCGTTGGCGGCAATGCGCGGCTCGATCCAGATGTTGCGCGACGAAATGGACGGC
>QHXG01000302.1 GCA_003222845.1 Acidobacteriota bacterium
GGTGCGCGGTAAACACTATCAAGCCTATCGGCGGGGTCATACGGTCACGATTCATAAGACCGATGGCTCGAAAGTGGTGCAGCACTTCACACTCGAAGATGGCGCGGTCATGTTAGAGCCAGACGTGCGAGCCTATTTCCCCGACTCAGAGTCGGTGAACAGCGCCTTACGTTGCTTGATTCCCTTGCTGCCACAAAAACCCAAAGCGAAAGCGCGAGTCTGACTCTCTGGCAAGAGTTTCGCTGTTACGAATAAGGGCACAACTACTACTCAAGTTGGTTGCAAATACTCGCCCATTCGTCGAGCGTGAGAGTTTCCGCGCGGCGCAAAGGTGGAATGTTAGCCTCGCACAAGACAATGCTGGCGCCGCCTCGCTTCTTTACAAATTCTTGAATCGGTGCGGGAGCATTGCGCAGGTTGTTAAGAATGGTCTTACGACGTTGCGCGAACCCAGCGCTTACGATTTGCCACAAAAGATCCTCGTCTTTCACTTCCGCCGCGATGCGCGGACGCGCACGCAAACGAATCACCGTGCTCAAGACCTTCGGGACTGGTCTGAACGCTCGCGGCGGGACGTCGAATAACTTTTCCGCTTCGCAGTAGGCTTCAACAAAGACGGAGAAAAAGCCGCGTTCGCTTGAGCCGGCCTCAGCCGTGATGCGATCCACGACCTCGCTTTGCAGCATCAGTGTCATCTCGCTGAGGCATCGTCGCTGCTCGATCAGTCTTTGCAGGATGGCAGTGGCGATGTTGTAAGGAAGATTTGCGACGACGCGTGCGGTTGGCGACGGTTCGATTACAGCGCAAAAATCAGTCGTCAGGGCATCGGCTTCCAGGAGTTTGAAGTGAGTCGAGCCGGCAAATTGTGTGCGCAGCGCCGGTACGAGATCGCGATCGAACTCGATTGCGACGACGCGCCCTGCTTTCTCGATCAAACGAGAAGTCAAAGCGCCGCGACCCGGGCCAATTTCGATGATGGTTTCGTCAGGACGTGGGCGAACGGCCTCGATGATTCGATCAACCACGCCGCGATCGACGAGGAAGTTCTGGCCGAAGCGACGTTTGGGAGTAGAAGGATGAAGCATGAAGGATGAAGGATGAAAGCCAGTTTCAGCTCTGTCAATATTGTCGGGATGGAGCCGTGATTTCTCCTTCTTCATCCTTCCGCCTTCATCCTTCATCCTTGCTTCTCGGATAGCCGGTGACTTCCACATCGCGCCCGCGTCGCGTGATTTCAATGTCTTCAAGCTGAAATGCGTCTTTGATTCGACTGGCGCCGGTTCCGGCCACGGCAGTAGGCGCGTTCAGGCCCCCGATGATCATCGGCGCAATGAAAAAAGTGACTTTGTCGATCAGTCCGGTATCCATCAATGCGCCGGCCAGAGTTCCACCGCCCTCGGCGAGCACGCTTTGAATCTCTCGTGCTGCCAGTTCATTCATCATCGCCAAAAGATCTCGCGCCCCGCCTTCAATTCGAACCAACTCCACGCCCAACTGCTTAAGCTCCGAAGCCGGCTCAGCATCGCTGGAAGTGAACAACAAAACCGGCTGCTCGCGGGCGGTTTGCGATAGCTGGTAATCATTAGGAAGGCGCAGACGATCGTCGAGTATGACTCGCAACAGCGGCCTGCGTCGCGGCCGCCCCGAGCGATCGGTCAGCAAAGGGTCATCGGCCAGCACCGTTCCCGAGCCGACCAGAATTGCGTCGTATTGGTGGCGCAACTCGTGCGCGCGCGCGCGCGCTTCTTCACCCGCGATCCAACGCGAATCGCCGGTGCGCGTGGCCACTTTACCATCGAGCGACACCGCCATCTTTAAATGAACAAACGGACGGCCCGTGCGCATGAAATGAATGTAGGCTTCGTTCAATCGCGAAGCTTCCTCGGCCATCAACCCAACGCAAACATCGATGCCTGCTTCACGCAGATGAGCAAAGCCGCGTCCCGAAACTTGTGGATTAGGATCTTCGATTGGGGCAACGACGCGTTTGATTCCCGCTTTGATAAGCACTTCAGTGCAAGGCGGCGTGCGGCCATGATGTGCATGCGGTTCAAGCGAGACATAGGCCGTTGCCCCCTGCGCCCGACTGCCGGCTTGTTCCAGCGCGACTGTCTCCGCGTGCTTTACTCGATCGTAGAGATAGAAACCCTCACCAACGACTTCGCCGCTCTCGTCAACTATGACGGTTCCAACCAGCGGGCCGGGACTTACTTGCCCAATACCGCGCGCGGCTAACTCGAGCGCCCGCGCCATCAACTGCCGATCCATGTCAGTCCACTGTTTCACGCTTTATGCTCAACTGCAGAGCGGCGCACTGTCTATAGCGCAGGGCGACCCCTATATCTGGCGGCGAAGCCAACATCGACAGCAACGAACTGCAGTTCAATTGAAAAGACTATTCACGTACTGCTCAGGATCGAAGACCACCAGATCGTCCAACTTCTCGCCGATGCCTGCGTAGCGAATTGGCAGTCCTAACTCTTTTGCGATCGCGACCGCGATTCCACCTTTCGCCGTTCCATCAAGCTTCGTCAAAACGATTCCGGTCACGCCGGCAATCTTCAAAAACTGGCGCGCTTGTTCCAATCCGTTCTGGCCGGTTACCGCATCGACCACGAGCAAAGTCTCATGCGGCGCGCCGGCGACTTCGCGGGCCGCCACCCGCTTCATCTTTTCCAGTTCAGCCATCAAGTTCGCTTTGTTGTGCAGCCGGCCGGCAGTGTCCACGATCAGCACGTCCGAACCGCGCGCTTTCGCCGCTTTCATGGAATCAAACAACACCGCCGCGGGATCGGTTCCCTGCTTCTGTTGAATCAGAGGAACACCGGTGCGCTCGGCCCAGATCGCCAGCTGCTCGCTCGCGGCCGCGCGAAATGTATCAGCGGCGCAAATCAAAACGTCGTTGCCTTCGGCTTTGATTCGTTGCGCCAGCTTCCCAATCGTCGTCGTTTTGCCGACCCCGTTTACACCGACAATCATCATTACGTAGGGCGCAATGTCTTCGGGCACGCTGGTTTCTGACGCGACGCCGTGCTCTTCAGAAGCTTGCAGAATCGAAAGCAACTCAGACTTAAGCGCGGCTTTCAGCTTCTCGATGTCATCGATCTCTTTTCGACTGATGCCGCGACGCACGGTTTCGAGCACGTGCATCGTCGTCGGCACGCCAATGTCGGCGGCAATCAAAGCCTCCTCGAGTTCATCAAGCAGTGCTGCATCGATCTGCTTCGCTCCCGCAAAGACCGTGTCGATCTTTTCCGAAAGTGACTCGCGCGTCGCCTTTACTGCCCGGCGAAATCGCGTCGAGAATTCCTGTTCCAGCGCGGCTTCACGCGCTTGCAACTGCTCGATCGAAAGGTCGAGCCCGAGCACAGACGTCTGCCAGGGCGCATTGGCCGTAGCCTTCTCCGGCTCAAGCGCCGCAACCTTGACCGTTTGCGTTTGAGGTTCATTTTCAGTTTGAGGCGCAGGGGAACTTTCGCCGGCCGATCCGCTCAAGCCCAACGAGACAAACTCATCCTTCTTTCTTCTCCAAAAAGCCATTAAGAACTCCGGTTTATTAAATGAAGCAGAATAGGTCCGATTATAAGCAGAAGCGGCGCGTCGCCACAAAAGCAACTCGTAGTTGGATCTCAAGCGGATGAATGACGAGGTTTATTCATGCGCTTTCTGTTCTTCTCACCAGCCGATCTCACGTCTTTTGCTTCGTAGAGGGCTTCGGGGGCGATATCCACGCCATTTGGCCACGCCAGAGTTCCAGCTTCAATGAAGAACTTCTTGAAAAACTTGGAGTCTCTCAGCGCTTTGAATACCGGACCCTTGAACCACTGGGAGATGTCCACCTGCTTTTCCGTTCCGTCGTCAAATCGTGTGGCGACGACAAAGCCGCGCACATGTTTGGCTCTGATTACTTGTGGCAGATAACTCATACTCAATCTAAAGGTTCAATTCGATTCAGTGGTCGTCCTTGCTCGACGTTTCGCCAGTTTACCATAAGCTCAAATCTGTGACCCGACGCCCATTCGCGAATCAATCGCTTCGCCGTTCTTGATGAGATGTTGCCTATGAGAAGGTCCCCTCGGAAATTAAAGGTCGCTTTTTCTCCTCGATGTTCAGCGTGAAAGTGAGGTGGTGGATGATCGCCGAAATACATGCGAATTACTATTCCAAAAAACGTGGCGATAACGGGCATTGAAACTCAATCATTTCGATGGTTCAGTCCTGTAGAAATCAATTCCCGCTGCTTCCGGTCCCACATCGACGGTCGCCACAGTCTGCAACCTCTTGAGGTCGATGATCTCAACCGTGCCGGGTTCTGAGCCCACGCCTTCAACAGTCACGAAGGCGAAAAGGTCGTCAGGCGAGACCACGACGCCGTGCAGGACTTTGCGTTTGGTGGGAAGGCGCGCGAGTTCTTTCCCGCTCTTGAGATCATAAATTGAAACAGACTGATCGCGTTTGTTGGTGGCGAGCAGACGAGTGCCGTCGTGTGTGACCGCGAGGTTGTAGACACCCTGGCGCGCGGGAATGCGCCGCACAACCCGCCACGTGTCGGCGTTGACTTCCACGATCTCACTCGACTTGTTGCAGGCGACGTAAATCGACGAGCCGTCAGTCGAAGGTTGTGCCCAGGTTGGTTGGCACGAAGTGTCGCCGGGCTTCGGGAGTTCCATGCCGTGTCCGCCGCTGTCCTTCACGGACCGGTTCATTCCCGGCATCGAAGCCATCGCCTCGGCAACATTCCTTTTGGGCGCGCCAATCATGCCCATCTCTTTGCCTTGGGTGACGATGAAATGCCGCGCGACTTTCAAAGTGCGGGTATCGATCTCAACCAGCATGTCGTCCATCATGCAGGCCGAGTATTGCTTCGTGCCTTGTGGGTTCAGGCGCGAGCCGTGGGGCATCGTGCAGGTTTGTATGCGCGCAACTTCGGTCATCGTGAGGGTGGAAACAACTGAAACTGACGACGGGACCATATCGCCGTGCAGATTGAAATTGACGACGAAAATGAACTGGCCGTCAGGGGTGATATCCATGGTCGCCGGAAAATAGCCGAGCGTCGTCTTGCCGAGCACGCTGTCATCCTTCGTCGAGTATTTCCAGACCAAACCAAACGGGCGTCCATGCGCGATCGAGATGTAGTAGAACTTTCGATCCGGCGAGATGACGATACCGTGTGGCCCGTCGATGTCCACGGGCATATCGCCAGTTTCAAGTTGATGATCGACGCGCGCGCCGTTGGGACCGAAGCGAATTAGTGCAATCTTGTCAGCGGATTCGGAAACCACGTAAACGAGATAATCTCGGTCGGGTTTGGTTTGGGCGAGCGCCTGGGCCGCGGCGAAAATTAATAACGCTACGGAAAGAATTAACCGCAGAGGACGCCGAGGGTTTTCGCAGAGGACGCAGAGGTGTGATTCCTTTGCGTTCCATTGCGAGTCCGCCTGGCGTCCTTTGCGTTGAAATCCTTCTCTCACGGATTCGGCTTTTTCGGCGCCGGCTTTAGAGCGGGCGCAATCTGCGGTTTGAGCTCGTTCTCTTCGGGTTTGTCTGGTGGAAAATCTTTCTCATCAACGTCAATGATCTTAACTTCCGCGCCGAACTTACGATAGCCGCGGAAAAGAATCTCGTTGCGCGTCTGCTCAGTTTGTCCGCGCACCCGACTGGTCAATTCGACCACCGCGCGCGAAGGCAGCAGGTGCTGTTGCTCATTGATCGTGACCCAATCGTAATCGATCGTCTTGCTGGCGGCAGTAATCGGAAATCC
>QHXG01000303.1 GCA_003222845.1 Acidobacteriota bacterium
GTCGAAGAATGTTCTGATCCCGATTGTCGACGATTCATACGCCGAGGGTCCGGAAACCTTTTCGCTCACCTTGAGTAATCCGGCGGGGATTAACGTATCACTTGGTTCTCCGTCCGTGCTCACCATCACGATCAATGACAACGACGCGTCCAATGGCCCGAACCAGATCGACGTATCAAGCTTCTTCGTGCGCCAGCACTACATCGATTTTCTGAACCGCGAGGCTGATTCCGCGGGTCTCTCGTTTTGGACGAACAACATCGATAACTGCACACCCAAGCCGTCGTGTACTGATCTTCAGCGCATCAACACTTCGGCCGCCTTCTTCATCTCGATTGAATTTCAAAACACCGGTTATCTGGTCGAACGGATTTACAAAGTCGCTTTCGGCAGCGCCAGCGGCAATTCAACCGGGGGTGGCGCGCATACTTTGCAAGTCCCGATCGTCAGGTTGAACGAATTTCTGCCGGACACGCAGAAGATCGGGCAAGGTGTAGTGGTTAATGTGGGAGATTGGCAACAGCAATTAGAGAATAACAAGCAGGCCTTTACCGAAGAGTTTGTCACCCGCACGCGATTTCTCACGGCCTTTCCCTTAACGTCGACGGCCGCGCAGTTCGTCGACAGAATGAATACAAATTCGGGCGGAGCTCTATCGCAGTCGGACCGGGACAATCTGGTCCAGGCACTCACCAACGGCACGATGACGCGGGCGCAAGTCTTGCGGGCGATCGCAGAAAACCAGACTCTCTACAACGCCGAGTTCAATCGCGCGTTTGTGCTGATGCAGTACTTTGGTTATTTGCGGCGCAATCCCAACGACTTTCCGGATTCAGACTACACCGGCTTTGAATTCTGGCTAAACAAGCTGAATTCTTTCAACGGCAACTTCGTCGCTGCCGAGATGGTCAAAGCATTCATTACGTCCACCGAGTATCGCAAGCGCTTCGGGCCGGCGTGATCAGTGTCAGAACCGCCTGCGGTAGCGGGCGGCCCTGGGTACGCAGGCGTCCCGCCTGCTTAATCTAGAGAAGGGCACGCGTGTAAAAGAGCAGGCGGGACGCCTGCGTACCCAGGGCCGCTTCCGCAGGCGGTTGCGGACTCGGGCGAGCAACCAGCGGCGCGTGGGCGGAAACTAAGCGAATGTCCGACAAACTTTAGTTTGTCGCGACGATCGACAAGCTTAAGCTTATCGGACTTTTGACGGCTTGCGGTTGCCGCAGCCGAATGCGTACAATGTCCGGCCTGACTGCTTAAAACTTAGTATTCCCCCTTTGGCTCAGAACCCCAGGCGGCCCGGGTTAAGCAGTTGATCGTTCGTTCGCTATCTTAATGTTAAGACTGGTTTACGCTTTCCTGTGTGCGGTGGCGGCGTGTATGCTCGTCGCCGGGGCGCTTTCCTCATCCGCCCAAAGCACGACTAACTTCACGCCCGATCCTTTCGTTTCTCAGGTCACGAGTTCGACCCGAGATTCGTTTGCCGGCGATATGACGGCGAATGGCCGTTTTGTCGTGATCGAATCGAGCGGTGACATTGCCACGGAGAAGGTCGCGACGTTCAATGCCAGCGGAACTCCGAATCCGAATGCGCGCAACAACGAAGATGGCAATCGCGAGCTCTTTTTGTACGATTATGCGCAGCGGCGAATTTTTCAGCTCACGAACACGAAGAGCGTTTTGAGCCCGTCGCCAAGCCCTTCGGTATCGCCAAGTCCAAGTCCTAGCCCCAGCCCCAGTCCGAGTCCTTCAGTCAGTCCATCTCCGACAGTTAGCCCGACTCCGACGCCCTTTCCAACGCCGACGCCCGTCGCTAACAGCAGCGTTGCGATTGAGATTAGCAACAATCGACCCGTTATTAGTCTCGAGCCGCAGTTGGTTGCCGGCCAGCGCACTTACACGATCGTTTTCAGTTCGAACGCACCGATTAGTCCGGCGAGCTTTGACGGCACCGATCCCAATGGCACGTTGGCGAAAGATGGGAATCAGGAGATCTGGACTTATCAGTTCACGGCTCCGGATACTGCGGATCTTTCGTCCGGCGCCGAAATCCCGTTTCAGGATTTGACGACGGGAACCTTCAGGCGCATCACGGACACTCCAGCCAGCATCGCTCCGATTCCTGGATCAGCGACCGGATCACCTATAGTGGCTGATGATAATCGCGACGCGACGATCAGCGACGATGGGAAGATCGTAGCGTTCGCTTCCAACCGCAACCTCGTGGGCACTGGAAATACCGATGGAAATCCGGAAATTTTCCTGGTAAATGTCAGCAATCCAACTTTGACCTTTGTTCAAGTCACCAACACGAAGGACATTTTTACCAACGGGTTTCTTACAAATCCCATCTTCAACGAGAACCCGTCTCTCTCTGGGAATGGATCGGTGCTGGCATTTGTCTCGAACGCCAACCTCACAGGAGCGAATGACGAGGGCGGCGGAGTTGGCAACGCAGAGATTTACGTCGCGAATTTCAACGGTACTGCGGTCAGCGGCTTAAGGCAGGTAACCAAGACCAAAGACGGTGCGGCCAATCCGAGTCCGACAGTGAGTCCGAGCCCCAACGCGAGTCCAGCGCCGACTCCAATTCCCGATATCTTTACCACTGCTAATATTTTCAGCCGCGGCCGCCGCCTCAGCCGTGATGGGAGTTTTATTGCCTTCGAATCGTTAGCGAATGATCCGAAAGGTAACACGACCAATGGTAGTTTCTATGTGAGTTTCGTTTACGACGTTAGCCACGATAGTTTTGCTCAGCTTGGTCCGCGCGCGCTGGCAGCTCCGGGCGATGTGCTGCACGTTCCAACGTTTACCGATTATGATGCGGCGCTGAGGCCGGGCTCAGTAGTGTTCAGTTCGGCGTTGAACTTCAAATCGGATGGCACATTCCCCACGGCCGATCAGGACAACACGGGGTTGAACCCGATTCGTGCTTCGCAGATCTTTCTCGCTCCGCTTCCCGTTATATCGACCGGACCATTCACGCGGCTCACTAGTATTTCCACCGGAAGTGTTTTTGTCGGCCTGCGCGCGCTGCCCAGCAATTCTCGAAAGCGAATGGCGTTTAGCATCCCCGCGACGGAGCTTGGAGGCGGCAACTCCGATGGTTCGAGCGAGGTTTACTACCACTTATCGCCAACCATCACGACTGAATCGACGGCTACGCTTTCGTTGTTTACCGGCGCCAGTCAGCTTGCTGTCCCCGTGGCCAGTCCGACCCCCACGCCGAGCGGAAGTCCGACTCCGAGTCCTTCCCCGAGTCCATCGCCGAGTCCCAGCGTCAGTCCCAGTCCGACGCCATATGTCCCCACTGGTTTAGCGCCCGGCGAACTTGCCCTGGCAAAAGCGAGTGTCAGCCTGGCGCCCGCGAGCGCGACCGTGCTCGACACTAATGCTTCTGAATCAAAGCGCGCCCCGGCGCTGCCGATCGAGTTGAATGGCGTCTCAGTATCCATCAATGGAGCGGCGTGCGGGCTCTTTGCCGTTAGTTCTTCGCAGATCAAGTTTGTCGTACCGAAGGGTCTGGGAGCGGGGACATATTCAATCGTTATCAATAACAATGGAACGGTGATTCGCGGTGTGCTGGTTATTGTGAGCGCTCAGCCCGACATCTTTACGAGCACAAACGGGGCCGGCGGTCGCGCCAAAGTCTGTAATGTCACCAATCCGAATACGCCGAGCACCAATTGCATCGGCGAGCCGTTCAACGTCACCACTGATGATGGTAGCGGCAACCAGGTGGCCACGATTCTGCGTTTGTTTCTAACCGGAGTTCGCGCCACGCTTGCTTCGGGTATCAATGTCACGATAGGCACGACCGCCATCGTGCCGATCCAAAATTTGCCCGACGATCTACCCGGCACGGACAAAGTTGATTTCACCTTGCCCTCGACTGTCGATAGCGGCGATCAACCAATCGTAGTGTCTGTAGGTCTCGCGTCGAGCCGTACGACTGCTACCGATCCGCCACACATCACGATCAATGCGCCGCCACCTACGCCGACACCCACACCAACGCCGAGTCCGATTAGTAATCCGGATGCGTTCGTGCGGCAGCAATATCTCGACTTTCTGAATCGTGAGCCCGACGCGAGTGGCTTGGCGTTTTGGACCAATCAGATCACCGCGTGCGGCAGCGATCAGCAATGCATCAGCGCTCAGCGTGTGAACGTTTCGGCAGCATTTTTCCTTTCGACTGAGTTTCAGCAGACAGGTTATCTTGTTTACCGGACTTACAAAGCTGCCTACGGAAACATTGCTGGCTCGCCCATTCCGATCACATTCAGCGAATTCCTGCCCGACACGCAGCAAATTGGACAAGGCGTGGTTGTCGGCCAGACGGGTTGGGAGCAGGTGTTGGAAACTAATAAGCAGAACTTCATGACGGCTTTTGTGCAACGGGCGCGTTTCACTTCAGCTTTTCCGATGACGCTGAGTGCTCAGCAATTCGTCGACGCTCTCTACACGAACGCCAACATAACGCCGAATGCTGCGCCAAATCACGCGAAGGCGATCACGGAGTTCAATTCAACGACACCTTCAGATCCGGCAGCGCGAGCGCGTGCTTTGCGCGATGTGGCAGAGGATGCAATGCTCGCGCAGCAGGAATTCAATCGCGCCTTTGTGCTGATGGAATACTTTGGCTATCTGCGCCGCAATCCAAATGACTCACCGGATTCGGACTTTTCGGGTTACAACTTCTGGTTTACTAAGCTGAATCAATTCAACGGCGACTTTGTGAAGGCCGAGATGGTTAAAGCCTTTATTACTTCGTCGGAATATCTTAATAGATTCAGCCAGTGAAATCTCGGCGTCTTCATTTATCATTTATCATTTGTCATTTGTCATCTGGCCATTTAAGAGAATCCGCTTAGATAACGGACTCATTCGCTACGCGCATTGGTTAGGAAGGGCCAGTTTCAAACGGTCGGATGCTTTTGAAAATGGCAAATGAAAGATGTCAAATGTCAAATGATAAATGAACCCTTCTGAATGCGCATAGGATTAGACGGCTATCCGCTGGCTGAACCCAGGACCGGCGTCGGTCATTACACTCTAGAACTCGCTCGCGCCCTCGCTCTCATTGCTCCATCAGATCAATTCGAATTGGTTTCGCCGGCGCCCTTTAGCTCCAGCGCGCTCGAAGAAATCAATCATGCGAACCTTCCCAACCTTCGCGCCGTGCATCTCAAGACCTCTCGGATCCGTGGCCATTGGTGGGCGGTCGGATTACCGCTTTATGTAACGAAAGCGCGGTTCGACCTTTTTCATGGGACTAACTTTGAAGTGCCGTTCTGGAATCGCCGCAGCGTGGTCACGATTCACGATCTATCGGCCTTGCTGCACCGGGAGAAACA
>QHXG01000369.1 GCA_003222845.1 Acidobacteriota bacterium
CAGCCAGCAAAAGTCGCCAGATCGATTGCTATGGTGATAAGCAGGACATAGGCAAGTCTCAAAGGATTGAGAACCCAGAAAAGACCTCGGCCCTCACGGTGGGCCCAAGTGTTCTTTCCTACGCGGGCTAATTGAAGCGCCATCGGAACCAGCAGCCACCACGCACTCATAAATGCCGCAAGGGCCACGAAGGGCAGCGAAAAGAGATAGAAGCGCAACATTCCATAGTGCCAACGTCGTTCTTGTCCGGCCCAGACATTCGCGCTTGAAAAAGAAACAAATCGGCGGATTGTGCGCCATAAGGTGGCGCGAAGCTCCCAATGTACCACGGCCCCCGGAGCCCAGCCCATCTTGTGGCCCTGATGCTCTATTTCCTCAAAGAATATTAAATCCTCAGAGGCACGCAGGTCAGGGAATCCACCAACGGAAGACCAAGCTTCTCGCTTCACCAATGACGAAGCGATGAAAGGTCCGCGTACACTTCCGTCGGCCATTTGAGTTTTGATTGGAACGTAGGCGATTGCAGCGCACTCCTTGAAGAACGAATCGATCTCAGGTTCGAAGTTGCCACAAATGATATTCAGCTCAGGTTGCGCCCGCGTGACCGCGATCAAACGGGCGAGCCACTGAGGATCGAGCCGGACGCCCGCATCCGTTAAGGCAATCCATTCGTAACGAGCATTCGAAATACCGATGTTGCGGCCGAGTCCGGGGGAAGCTTTCGGCGCTTCGATTATGCGTATCTTCGGATTGTTGGCCCGCGCTTCATATAGGATTTTCAGCGTGCTATCTTTGCTCCCGCCATCAACAATCAGGACTTCGTCAGGCGCCCGCGTTTGGTCTGCTATGCTCGCTAACAACTTATCGATCGTCAACGCTTCATCGCGCACGGGGATCACCAGCGACACTTCAATCTTCGCTGCGTTCTTGACTTGAGGCAATTTCAGTTTCTGTCTGTCGTCGTTCATCTAGCTTTAATCGGATGGCAGGCGCACTTGAAAGTCTGCGAGGGATTGACGTTGATCGGGTGTGCGGATCACATTCAACGGAACATTCCCGTAGAACGACGCCCACACGGTGAAAGTGCTCGGTGGCCCAATAAGGTAGTCGCAACGGGCGAAGGCATACATGTCTTCAATCAAGTGATTCGAGCCAAAGGTAAATCGAAATCTCGAAAACAGTTCCGGGTCCTGAGGCCAATCTGAACATATCAGGAATCCTACGCGTCTGTCTGGAAAGAGGCGGATGATCTCATCCATCATCTCAGCATAACGAACGGTTGGGTAGAAGTACTGGCGGACGTTTGCATAATATAAAATACCCTGGCGAATATGTACCCCGACGAGGATGTCGACGTCTTTTCGGGCACGTTCAATGACCGCATCAATATTCCGGAGATAGTCCTCCCGGGGCCGAAAAAATTCCCGGATTGCATCTGCGTGCTTTTGCAAGGCCGGGATGTCCCGAAAGAGCCAACCGCGTAGTAGGACTAGTTGTCGCGGTTTGAGCGACGCGAGGAATTTCGGATCGCCGAGATTAATCTCCGTATGCCAGTCTTTGATCGTGATCTGCCGAATAAAGGGCAAGTTAAGTCTCAGCTTGGAAAGAATACGCGTCGTAGAATGAACCAGGTGATAAATGAATCGGCGTCGACGTGAGGTAGGTCTAATTCGTGATATCTTGGCTGGGAACCGACAAAACAAATCGCCGGCGGTTGAAGGAAATAGATCCGCATAGTTATCAAGCGCGGTATTTGCTACCTTAAGGTTGCTCTCGATCGCGCGCCCGATAAGGTTCGAGTAGACATACAACATATTTCCCAACTGCCCGGGTTTGTTCGCAACTACGATCATAGGTATACGTTTTCATATAGCGCATCGAACTCCGCCATTCCTTCGTCGCCTCGGTAAGACACAATAATGTCAACGAGCTTGAAAGATCGGTGGCGCAGAAAATCGTCGACTTCGTAATACTGGCAGGTATTTTTGTAGAGCTGATGATTGTCCATTTCCGTCAGGACAAATCTGGTCTTTTCCAGGAGCCGCGCCCCCCCATCGAGAATATCAAGTTCTGTTCCCTGTGTGTCCAGCTTAATGAGGAGCACGCTCGGTGTATCGCTGAACTCGTCGTCGAGCGTGGAAACTTCAACCGTAGCTTCAGCCTCCTGTTTAAGAGATGCCTGAAATATCTTCGGTGTCCGGGCCACTTCCTGAACACTTATTTCATTAAGCGACGACGACACGTTATTCGCCGTGACGTGAAGCACCGCGCTGCCTTTCTTTTTTCCCAAGGCGATTTTTTTGACGTGTATTGCTTTGTGAGTTGCGGCTAGCTTATCCAGAGTAGGCCACATTCTGGCGTTTGGCTCGATACAGTAAATCGGCTGATTCCTAAACTCTGTGGCAAAGTATAGCGCAGTGCCACCGTCGAAACCTCCGATGTCTATGATGATTGAATCGTCGGGAATGGGACCATGGCGTTTGATGTAACGCGTCGACCAGTATAAGTGCTCAACCTCGCTGGTAAAGAAAACTCCTTTGACATAATGAAGGAGTCTAATATTCGTCCTCAGGGGGAAGAGATAAAGAGCTATGAGTTTGTTTGCAATGCTTCTAAACATCCGAGCTCGACATAGACAGTTCGGCGGTTGTTAGTCCCTGCTCATTACCTGCGACTCTTTGACCTCTGGGATCAGTGTGGCTTGCTCGCTGACCGCGTAAATGTCCCCAAAGGACCTGGCCCATTTCAGGTCAGGCAGGACGTTTTGCGAGAAGGTCGTGTAATCCACATGATCAGGCAAGACGAAATCAAGCTCCTCACCCAGGCAATAGTTAAATAAGTAATTTGCGGAAATCTCGTGTAACCTCTCGACACACTTCGTAGCCTCATCGATTATGAGGGGAGTGAACTCGAAAGACAGCATATGTACCGGGCAACTTAGCCCATTCAAGACACTCAATTCAAATCCCTCAACATCAATCTTGATGAAACGCGGAACACCGGAGATGGCGATCATCTGATCGAGAGTCTTGGTTGGGATCGTAATCGTTCTATCCCATGTTTCCTTGCTGAACAGCTGTTTCCCCACTTTTTGGATAAACTCGGAAGACATTGACGACAGGTCGTGAGAGCTGCTTTGGTAGATGATTGCATCTCCCCCAGTCGCACTCAGCGCAATCGGCTCTATCTTCACGTTCGATTTGAATTTGAAGCGAGACCGTAGATGTGTAATACACTGTGGCTGTGGCTCAAAAGCCACGACCATCTTGGCGAGTTGCGAGAATATCGCGGAACGCTGGCCGACGTTTGCGCCCACATCGAACACCAGATCATCGTTGCCGATAATCGTAGCGTAAAATGCCTTCTGTGAGATGTTGCGTTGATCGTGGCGGAACCTGATCTGGTTAATGTTATAGTAGACTCCCGCCTTAAGCAGTAAGTCTTTGACCAGCGCTTTCATGCGAAATCCTATCACAGTTTAGTGCCATACCTCTCCAGGGAAAACCATCGTGAGGGAATAGCTCTCGAAGATATTTCAGCTCGGTAAATTCAATTGCATGCGATTCGTCTGAGGCGGACGACGGCAAGCGCAGGAGCACGATTTCCGCACAGCATAGTTAGTTTGCTCGCTCTATGTCTTCAATTAAGATGTAACCGTCATAGGGACGGCAACGGCGCGGTCAACGTGGCCTTGTAGCTGATCCGCGATCCAGCGGTAGGTGCGATCGAGCCCCTCTTCCAGAGAGATCTGCGGTTCCCATTTCAGCACTTCCCGCAAACGCGTGTTGTCGCTGTTCCGGCCTCTTACACCCTGGGGCTTCGTCAAATCGTAACGTTTACAGATGGTCTTGCCGGCGATGCACGAGACGATGTCCACCAATTCATTGATCGAAATCATTCGATCCTGGCCCAGATTAATTGGATCGCGATGGTCGCTGCGCATCAGACGATAAATGCCTTCTACGCAATCGTCGATGTAGCAATAGGAGCGGGTCTGCTCACCATCGCCCCAGACTTCAATTTCATCGTCGCCACTTGCCAGCGCCACTTTGCGGCAGATCGCCGCGGGTGATTTCTCTCGGCCTCCGTCATAGGTTCCCAGCGGTCCAAAAATGTTATGGAAGCGCACTACTCTGGTGTCTAACCCAAAATCTTCCGTGTAGTGGCGGCAGACGCGTTCCATGTAAAGCTTCTCCCAGCCGTAACCGTCTTCAGCGTCCGCCGGATAAGCATCCTCTTCCCTCAAGGGAGTCACGTCCGTTTTATCTTGCAAATAACCGGGATAGATGCACGCGCTCGATGTGTAAAGATAGCGCTTGACGCCATTAGCTCTGGCCGCTTCGATCGATTGCAGATTCATCAGCGTATTATCTCGCACGATCTCCGCCTTGTGGTTTTCAATGAAGCCGATGCCGCCCATGTTGGCCGCTAATCCGTAGACTTCATCGACGCCTTCCGTCGCCTGCAAACAGTTCTCCCACCTCGTCAGATCCAGAAGGCTAAATTCGTCCGCAGGGGTTGGTTCGTACTCCGGTTCTTTGATATCGACGCCGCGCACCCAATAGCCATGCTCAACCAGATACTTCGTCAAATGGTGGCCAATAAAACCACCGGCGCCGGTCACCAGTACTCTCACTTGTTTGGACATATATTGCAAAAACTCCTGATAATCGAATGATGCTCTTGGAGGGATTGAAAGTTACATGATGAGGCGTGCGATTTCAAGCTAGCACACCTACACTGCGGCGACCGCAAGTTGGTGGTAAAACGCCGTTTGATTGGGCGCAAGGATTAGATTCACGAAGTCTTGAACGCAAAACGGCGATACTCTCCCAGACTCTTAACGGCCTGAATAATGGATTTGCGATGAGCCAGACTGATCACTCCGCCCACGATCGACGTCAACCCGAAAGCCCAGATATTTTCCCCTCGCAGCGAAGCATAGACTGCTCCAAAAAGTATTGGCAACGTTGCTTGTAGCACCCACGTACGCCTGGGAACGATCCGCCAATGAACCAGGTAGAAGACCATGCCGAGATTCAGACCGGAGGCGACGACAGTAGCCCAAGCGCACCCAACCAAACCGAATTGCGGGATTAACATCCAGTCTAAGACGACGTTAGCAATTGATCCTAACGTCGCGGCAATCAATATTAAATACGTTTTTGAGCTGGTGGTAATGAGCGGCCCATAACCCATCAGCCACGGCCCGGCGAGCGCGCTTACGGCCATCAACGGCCATAGCAAAACGGCGGTCTCTTCAAACTTGGATCCAAACACCAGGGGCACCACGTACGAGCCAATTGTCGCCAATAGCGCGCACGCGAGGGTCCAGAGCAGAGTGATAGGTGGCAAGACCTCACGGATAAAACGCTCCGTACGGTCTTCGCGCTTGCCGGTT
>QHXG01000370.1 GCA_003222845.1 Acidobacteriota bacterium
CCCCCTCCCCAAGGGAGAAGGTAGCGGGCAGTAGCCCGCCTCTAAACGAATATCGTTGTCTCGTCGCTTATCACTCGTCTCCGATTATTATGTTCGTTCCGCGCGTCGATGGCAGACAACTGATAACCTGCACCCTTTCAACTTTCGTTAATTCAGATCCGGCCGCGTGCCAGAGCTTGACCCAGAACGTGCGTGTCTCGCCGTGAACGGCAAAGGTCGAACCATCATTCATCACCGCCACCGGTTCAGCCGTCGCGCCCGACCGCAATGCCGCAAGCAACTCTGGGATGAAGGGCTTGAACTTATCAAACTGGACCAACACTGCGCTGTCGGCCACTTCAGCCGGCGGGAGTTCGACCGGATCGCCCGATTCAAGCAGCAGACGAGTTTCAGTTTGATGATCGCGCTTCTTTATAATCGGCATTTCCAGCAATCAAACCACACTGACGGACAACTCTCAAACTCGTATCACAGGCCGTGTTTGTGTTGCGATCAAAACCTTCACAGACTAAAGTCTATGCTACTCAACCATGAATGCCGAAAATCTCTTCGATCGACTCTTTCGGTCCGAACGCTCCGCGCGCGCGGCCGTACTCTACGAGCATCGTGAAATCACTTACGAAGAACTGCGCGAGGCGACAGTGCGAACTGCGGAAACTCTGCACGCGCTCGGTATCGTTCTTGGTGATCGAGTTGCGATTTTGCTAAACGACTCGCCGGAATTCATCGCCTCGTTCATCGCTATTATTTCACTCGGAGCGATCGCCGTGCCTATCAACATGGCGCTGCGAAAGGCGGAACAACTTTTCATCTTAAAAGATTGCGGCGCCCGGGCGGCCATCCTCGAAGCGCAGGTAGCGAATGCTCTGTTAGGAAACTTGGATGACTCGACAGCGGCGGAGCTGACAGATCTGAAAGATTTGCTCGTCGTCTGCCGCGAAGCCGATGCAGTTTCACCATCAACTTCCGGAATGGAGGTGCAACGGTTCGATGATGCGCAACGTCTGCCACTCGGTGACGGACTGCCGATTCGCGGGAGAGAGAATCTGGAAGCCTTCATTCTTTACACCTCGGGCAGCACCGGCGAACCGAAAGGTGCGGTCCACCGACAGTCGGACATCTGCTACACAAATGAAACCTATTGCCGCCAGGTGCTGCGACTGCGCGAAGGCGATCGCTTGTTCTCATCTTCGCGTCTTCCCTTTGCGTACGGGCTCGGTAACGCTTTCACGTTTCCGCTGCTGAACGGTTTCACCACAATTCTCTGCCGAGAAAAACCAACCCCCGCTGTGATCGGTCGCATTTTTCATGAAGCTCTCCCGACAATCTTTTTCGGCGTTCCAGTCGTCTATCGTATGCTGCTGGAACATCTTCGCAGCGGAGGTTCGCTCGACACATCGAGTCTGCGTTTGTGCATATCAGCAGGAGAAGCTTTGCCGGCCCAACTGGGAGAACAATGGCAGAAGACTTTTGGCGTCGAAGTTCTCGATGGCATCGGCTCGACTGAAATGCTACACATGTTCATGTCAAATCATGCAGGTGATGTGCGTTACGGCAGCAGTGGTAAATTGCTAAAAGGCTATGAAGCACGTCTGATCGATCACGAAGGCAATCCGACGCCTGAGAGAGAGGTGGGCAATCTCTGGATTCGCGGTGACAGCGCGGCGATTGGGTATTGGCAACGACCCGAAACAACTGCGCAAACTTTCGTCGATGGTTGGGTGCGAACGGGCGATCTCTACGCTCAGGACGAGGACGGATTCTGGTGGCACATGGGCCGCAGTGACGACTGTTTCAAGCCGACGGGCCAATGGGTCTCGCCAATCGAAGTCGAGAGTGTTTTGCTGCGTCATGAAGCGGTGCGCGCTGCAGCGGTTGTCGAGGGCTTTGATAATGATGGACTGTCATGCGTGTGCGCGTTTGTGGTTAATCGAACCGAGAGCGGCGAGAACACACTCCTTGAGAATGATTTACGCGCCCATTGCGAAATTGCCCTGCCGCGTTTCAAGCAGCCGCGTCGTTATATCTTCGTTCCGGATTTGCCTTACACTGCGACCGGAAAGGTGCAACGGTTTAAGCTGCGAGAGCAGTTGCGCAGGTCTTAGTAAAACTCTTTGAGGTGATTGCCTTCGTGAAAATGCAAGCTAAAGCTTGAACTCTAAACACGTGGTGGCGGCGTTCAGAGTTCAAACTTTAGTTTGGTTCTAAACAGATGGGCGAAAAGAGTCTCCAAGAAACCTACGCGCCAAACATGATTTGCTTTGGTTGCGGCCCGGCGAACGAAAAGGGCTTGCACATTCGCAGCTTTCCGCAAGGCGACAAGGTGGTAGCGACTTTCCAGCCTGAAAGTTATCAAGAGGCGTTTCCGGGAATGTTGAGCGGCGGGATCATTGGTACGCTCCTCGATTGTCATTGCAACTGGACGGCGGCATATCATTTGATGAAGCAAGCGGGCTTGGATCAGCCGCCGTGCACCGTCACGGCGGATTACGCGATCAAGCTGCGCCGGCCGACGCCGACTGATAAACCTATCGAGTTAAGAGCGCGCGTGGTTGAGTCAGATGAAGATCGCGCGACCGTCGAAGGGGAATTGATCGCGCACGATAAAGTCACGGCAACTTGTCGCGGAACTTTCGTCGCCGTCAAGCCGGGCCATCCAGCGTATCATCGCTGGTGAGTTTCAGAACCCGGAGCGGTAGCGATGGGCCCGAAACTCAACTTGATAATATGATCCGGTCGCTACCGCTCCCGGTTCTGACACCTAAATGATTACTACCATCTTCTTCGACATTGGCGGCGTGTTGCTGACCGACGGTTGGGGCCATGACTCACGCCGCGCGGCAGCAGAGAAGTTTGGTCTCGATTGGGAGGAATACTCCGACCGTCATGAAAAGGTTGGGCATGCGATCGAAACGAACCGCATGTCGCTCGAGCAGTATCTCGACCGCACGATCTTTTATCGCCCGCGCGAATTTAGTCGTGAAGATTTTCGCGCCTTCATCTTCGCGCAGTCGCAGCCGAAGCCTGAGTCCATCGAAATAGTCACGCAGCTTGTCGGCTCAAAGAAATATTTTCTGGCCACCATCAACAATGAAATCCTGGAATTGAATGTCTATCGTTTAGAGCACTTCGGTCTGCGGCGTTACTTTCCCATTTTCTTCAGTTCTTGCTTTCTGGGTTTGCGGAAACCAGATGAGGCAATCTATCGCCTGGTTTTACAGGTAACTCAGCAAACGCCCGACCAGTGTATCTTCATCGACGACCGCGAAGTAAATCTCGAATGCCCGCGCGAGCTGGGTATGAGCACCATTCTTTTTCGTGATGTCGAACGGTTGCGAAGCGAGCTGCGGCAAGCAGGCGTTCCGCTTTCCGATTGATGCCAGTGGCAAATCTTGCTTACTTGTTGGCGGCACCTACCTGGATCGCTCGCACCTATTTCTGCACATATTTTCTTGACTTAAAACCGGCCCTCTTGTAGTTTTCCCGCACACCTTCGTTCAAAGGAGTACGTCAATGAGATATCCGAAAGCTTTTCTTTTCCCCATGCTTTTTCTCTTTGCTTTGACACTGTTCGCTCAGCCGCAGCAGCAGCCCGGTCAGCCGGCCCAGAAGACGGAACCGGCAGACACCAAGAAGCCCGCGCCGTCCGACAAGCCTGAGCCGCCCAAGGACAAACCATTTGCGGATATCGTCAAAGATGCCCAAGTCATCAAAGGGCTCTTTACGCTTTACCGCACGGAGGAAAAGGTTTTTGTGGAAATTCTTCCGGAACAACTGGACAAGATGTATCTACTCAACCTGACTGTTGATTCCGGTTTGGGCGAGGGCGGCTTCTATGCCGCGGCGATGGCCGGAGAAGCGCCGATTGTTTTTCACAAGCAAGGAAAAATCATACAACTACTGTTCAAGAATACGAGATTCTTCGCTAAAGAGGGCACACCCATGCAACGCGCCGTAGCGCGATCTTTTAGCGATTCAATTCTTGGCAGCACCAAGATCGAGAGTCTGCCGCATCCTGAACGCAAGAGTATTCTGATTGATTTGGGAGCGATTCTATTGACCGATGTGCCATTGCTCAGTTATGACCTCGAAGCGACGTTCCGAATTCCCTATCGCTTCGATCAAAAGAACAGCGCGTTCGGAACGCTCAAAGCGTTCCCTCACAACGTCGAAGTCGAAACTGTGGCGCACTATGCAACTGAGCGTCCTCCGCTGCCGCCGCTTTTAGTTCCCGGCGCTCTGCCTCCGTCGTTGCCGCCGCCGCCACGAAATATTCCCGATGTGCGCAGCATGCTTTTTCACCTGAGATACAGTTTGTCGGAACGTCCGCAGACGGGTTATCGGCCACGACTGGCTGACGATCGCGTCGGACATTTTGTTAATTCAATCGAGGATTACAGCGAAGACGCCCGCTACACAACGACCAAACGGCTTATCAATCGCTGGCATCTTGAGAAACAGGATCCTTCGGCGGCGCTTTCTCCGCCAAAACAGCCGATTGTTTTTTGGTTGGAAAATACGATTCCGTTGAAGTACCGGGATGCGATCCGCGACGGTATTCTGATGTGGAACAAAGCGTTCGAGCGAATCGGATTTCAGAATGCCGTTCAGGTCAAACAACAACCGGATGATGCGGACTGGGATCCAGCGGATGTCCGCTATAGCACCATACGTTGGTTCGCCGGCTATCCTGATCCGGGTTTCGCTCAGGGACCTTCACGCACTGACCCAGAGACCGGCGAGATTTACGATGCCGACATTCGCTTTTCCGAATCCATGACTCGCTTTTTCCGCCGCGAAGTGAACGAGCAAATCTATCCGCTCGCCATGCCCTCGGAATACAGTCCAACGCGAGCATTCGTGGCGCCGTGGAGCGTTGCGAATTCCCGGTATCAATGTGATTTCGCCGAAGGCGCAGTGCGAGATGCTGAGTTCGCGTTCGATCTCCTGGTAGGCCGCGGAATGGATCCGCAAGGAGCCGAAGCCGAGAAATTCGTTCAGGACTTTCTGCGTGAAATTGCCGCGCACGAAGTCGGTCATACTTTGGGACTTCGTCACAACTTCCGCGCCAGCACGATTCACAGCTTGGACCAGGCGCAAGACCCTGCCATTACTTCGCGCGAAGGGTTAACCGGTTCAGTCATGGATTACATTCCGACTAACATCGCCGCGCGTGGTGGGAAGC
>QHXG01000224.1 GCA_003222845.1 Acidobacteriota bacterium
GATGTCGTAATCATTCCGTTCAAGCGTACTCCACTCACTGAGTCTACGAACCCGGTCAAAGCATACGAGATTTTAGCCGCCGGCAAACCGATCGTTTCTGTGCCTATACCCGAGATGCGCGCCCTATCACGCTTCGTGCGTTTAGCATCGGATGCGAAAGAGTTCGAACAGGAAGTCAGCGCCGCGCTGGCCGAGAACGAACCGAAGCTGGTCGAGGCCCGACGCGCATTTGCGAAAGAGAATACCTGGAAGCAACGTTACGCAGTGCTCGCTCCCGCCGTTCGTGAGGCTTTCCAGAAGGCTTCGATTATCGTCGTCACTTATAACAATCTCGAATTGAACAGGCTTTGTCTGGAAAGCATCTATGCGCGAACTGAGTGGCCAAATTTCGAAGTGATCGTGGTCGACAATAACTCTACTGATGGCACGCGGGAGTATCTCAAGGAAGCCGAGGAGAACTTCCCAAATCTGCGCGTGGTTTTAAACGATAGCAATCTCGGCTTTGCCGCAGCTAACAACATTGGCTTACGGCAAGCGACGGGCGATTATCTGGTGCTTCTGAACAATGACACCATCGTTACCCGCGGTTGGCTCTCGACTTTGATTCGCCATCTTCAGGCTGATGTCAGTATCGGGCTGATTGGGCCAGTGACTAACAACATAGGTAACGAAGCGAAAGTTGACGTCGGCTACAGCGATCCGGAGGACATGCCCGCCTGGGCCGCAAGCTTCGTCCGAGAGCATGATGGACAGGTCTTTTCAATTCCAATGCTGGCGATGTTCTGCCTGGCGATGAGGCGAGACGTTTTCGAGAAGGTGGGTTGGCTCGACGAGCAATTCGGGATCGGTTTGTTTGAAGACGATGACTACACGCACCGGGTCAAGACTAACGGATTTCGGATCGTGTGCGCAGCCGATGCATTTGTCCATCATTTCGGCCAGGCCGCCTTTAAGAAGTTAGTAGCGAATGGCGAATATCAGGAGTTATTCGACGAAAACCGCCGCCGCTACGAGCGAAAGTGGAATATTGAATGGGTACCGCACCAGTATGCACAAACAAACAATTGATAATTCATTCGCCGATCAGACCTTGCCTTTGCAAGTGCCGTCACGCGACACTGAATCGTAACGCCAAAAACTTCTATGCTTATCCAAAAATTAGATGACAAATGCTTGTCGAGTCTCAAAAAGCTCGCGTCCTTCGCCTTGCTCGTCATTCTTACGGTGAGTCTTCTAACAATAGGCGGTTGTTCGCGGCCAACTCAAAGCAACACGAGCGCACCGGCACCGCCATCGACAGGTGCTAAGAATGCTTCGATTACCGCGGATCCGAATCCGATTCAGGTGTGTGACGGCTCAGGGACCGGAGTCACCAAGCTAACCTGGAGCTCGGTTGGCCCAGGCGTGGTGGAGATGCACGTCAACTCTCCGAGCGGAGATCTTCTTGCCCGCACCGGGGCCAACGGAATGGCGACAACCGGAAACTGGGTTAAGGACGGCATGATCTTCTATTTGCAGGATGTGACGAATGGAAAGCCACTCACGCCGGAAAATACACTGGCCACAATCACGTTGAAGACTACGTCCGTGGGATGTCAGTAGACCGAGGAGCGAAGTTTGGCGGTTATATTTTTCTTAATCTAGGGGGCTTTTCCAAGCTAATGGGATTGGGTGAGCTAAACCGGCGGCAAAGAATTACTGCGGCAGTCGCCGCGATAGAATAAGATAACGTGGATAAGCTTCTCTTAATAACGGGCGGCTCCAGCGGAATTGGGAAGCAACTGGCTGCAGACTTGTTAGCCTCCGGAGCCACGGTAATCATTGTTAGCGAGCGACCCGATCGGTTGGCTCAAGCAACTGCGGAACTCTCTGCAATCTCTCCAAACGTCCGCGGCATTCGCTGCGATGTTGGAGATAGCGACAGTGTTATACAAATGAGGGAGCAAGTTCTTAGCAAATACCGCTGCCCGGATATACTCATTAACAACGCAGGCTTCGCGACCTATAGGACTTTTGAAAACAGTAACATAGAGGAAATCGAACGTCTGATCAGTGTAAATCTTCTGGGCGCGATGCGGTGCACCATGGCTTTTCTCCCCGACATGATCGCTCGGCATAGCGGCACCATTGTAAACATGGCTTCAATTGCGGGTCGGCTGATTCTCACCCCGAACGGCACTTACTGTGCGGCAAAACATGCCTTGGTTGCATGGTCCGAAACCTTAAGGCATGAACTTGCGCATTTTAATATTCAGGTTAACGTGATTTGTCCGGGCCGCGTGGAAAGCCCATTTTTTGAACATATAACCTTTCAGAATCGTGCTCCGCGCCCTGAAGCAAGGCATACGATCGCTATCCAAGACGTTTCTAGGGCTACGCTTAGAGCAATTAGTCGAAATCGCTTCATCACCTATGTTCCGTGGAGTCTGGGACTTCTGGTTTGGATCACGAACGCGTTGCCATTTCTTATCAAACCTATTTACGGCCGGCTAATCTCTTCCAGAATTCGATCTATCTACAAATAAAAAGCGCAATCCAGGTAATCAAATGGTCGACTCTAAAAATGTGTCTGCTTATTACAAGGATACGAGCAACAAGATTTCTCTCGCGTCACGAATTTCTTTTCAAGCCCGAAAGAACATATTCAGATTGTTTGTAATGGTAATGAAGCCCTCCGAACACGACAGCGTATTAGATATTGGTGTAACAAGCGATACCCTATTTAAGGAATCTAACTTTTTTGAACAGTTCTACCCATATAAGGAACGGATCGTGTGCGTTGGGACTGAAGATGGCTCACATCTTGAGAAGCAATACGCTGGCATTCGATTTGTTCGGATATTACCAAATGAAGGAATGCCATTTCCCGATAAGCACTTCGATATTGTTTTCAGCAATGCAGTGGTTGAACATGCTGGTAATTCGGAGGATCAAGCCGCTTTTATCAGAGAAGCTTGTAGGGTCGGTAAGCGTGTGTTCATAACGACTCCTAACCGATGGTTTCCCGTGGAGCATCATACCGCCGTTCCCTTGTTGCACTATCTTCCCAAGCGAATGTATCGAGTTATCCTGAGAAATACTTCGTTAACATATTGGTCCCATGAAGAGAATCTAAATCTTCTTTCCAGGAGCGAATTCGCGGCCCTCTTCGCTCGTGATTATCCAGTTACCATAAGATATACAGGGATTGGCATGCGACCGCTCAAATCGAATCTTGTGGCTTACACTAAGGTCTTGGAAGCGGAAACCTAACGGATCTGCTCACGTGAATTTTGAAAGACATGAGGAATAATAAGTCGATTGAAGCACCTGCAAAGTGCCCCATCTGCGGCGCAGCCTCTGTGTATTATTGCCTAAGGACGCCCGCAAACTATTTTAGATGTCCCCAATGCGAAACGATTTTTCAACATCCCTTGCCTACCGTTGAAAGGATGATGGAGTACGCCGATCAAGAGTATGCAGAGGGCCTGTACGAGGAATATGTACAGGCGCGCGATTTGAAGTACCTGACCTTCTGCAAACGTATGGCCTCCATCGAGAGCCGCTCTCAAGGTACACGGGTAGTTGATATTGGCTGTGCCTGTGGCTACTTCATTGAGGTGGCGCTTGAGCACGGATTCGATGCCTACGGAATAGAGTTTTCGTCGGTAGCCATAGCCTCCGCTTCTGAGCAGGTTCGCTCCCGGATAATTCAACAAGACGTAAATCAACTAGACACTAAACACCGCCACTCTTTTGATCTGGTCACGGCCTTTGACGTTATAGAACATACGCTTGAACCCATTAAGTTTCTGGTAAATTCGAGAAGTCTGCTTAAAAGCCGCGGGCTGCTCGTTATCACGACGCCGGATGTAGGCCATTTTCTTCGTCGGGTCATGAGAAGTGGCTGGCCAATGCTTCAGCCGTTTCAGCATACCGTTCTATTCTCTAGCGGATCATTGCGCGCGGCTCTTGAAAGAGGGGGCTATACGGATATTGAGATCTTGCCAGCAAAAAAGGTTCTGACACCAGATTATTTAGTCACGCAAATTGAACAATATAATCCCTTTATCGCTCGCGCGTACAACGCATTGTCAGGGGTTTTGCCGGCTAAGTTACGCCAATTGCCTGTTTCGATAAACATTGGTGAGATTATGGCATTCGCGCGATCCGGTGATTAGGAACGACCATATGCAAGGCACGACGCACATTGCCGGAGTTGAGACCAGGGAGGTACTTCATGCCAAGTCAAGTGCTTGCCCTCTATGTAGCTTCGACCATCAAACCTATCTGTTCCTCAGACACGGCGCAAGAGTGCATCGGTGTGCAAACTGCGGTCTGACGATGCTTCATCCTCAGCCTACGGATTCCGAGATACTTTCTTTTTATGAAAGGAATATCGGACCCGACGCCTTCGCAAGTAACGGTCAGTTGACTAGTTCCTTTACTGAACAAGATGCCGCAAACGCTTATGTTAGCAGGTTGCGGAAGCATAAGGCGCCGAGGTCAAGGATGTTGCTGGTTGCGCGGAAAGAGCATCCTTTTGTTACAGCAGTGGAGAGTGCGGGTTTTCAAGTCGAGACTGTTTTGGATATGAGCGAACTGCGGCGAACAAACCTGGCCGAAGAATATTACGACTGCGCCGTATTGATTTTTCAGTTAGAAAAGTCTTCACGTCCGATCGACACTTTGGAGCAGATACATAAGGCGCTCAAGCCGGATGGCTTGCTTTTCTTGGTCACTCCATCGATGGATTCCTGGTCCGCCCAGTTTCTCCGAAGCCAGTGGACTGAATGGCGTCCTGAGAACCTGTACTATTTTGACAGACAGACGATTCAGGCAATGTTACTCCGCAGCGGTTTCTCTCATATAGAAATCTCCAATGATCGCAGGCGTTATTCATTGCAGCATTTGTATGGTCGCGCAAGCACTTCCCCCCGCACCCTGCTGACGTCTTTGGTTCAGGCCATTTGCTATCCGCTGCCCGATCAGATACGTGCCAGGTTACGGATGAGACTGCCGGCATCTGGGATCCTGGTGACTGCTCGCCGAGTTCGGCGCCGAGATCGTCCGCTGCTTTCTATTATCGTCCCGGTCTATAACGAGCGCTCCACTTTCGTTAAGACCATGGAAGCGATAATTGCCAAGGAATTGCCCGGCGCCGATAAAGAGATAGTAGTCGTTGAAAGCAACTCGACCGATGGGACCCGAGAGCTAGTCCTTAGTTATCAAGGATCTCATGGCGTCAAGATACTGCTGGAAGATCGACCCAAAGGCAAAGGCAGCGCGGTGCGAACTGGATTCAAACATGCCGAGGGGGATCTGATTCTGATTCAGGATGCCGATGAGGAATACGATGTAAATGATTATGATGCGCTGATCGATCCCCTCATAACGTACCAGACTGCTTTTGTGCTGGGCTCGCGCCACATAGAAGGTTGGAAGATACGAGAGTTTAATCAGCAACCAGGTGTTACTGCCTTTTTTAATCTCGGTCACCTTATATTTGCAGGTCTGTTGAACTTGATGTATGGCCAAAGAATGAAGGACCCATTTACCATGTATAAGGTTTTCAGGAGAGATTGTCTTCATGGACTGAAGTTTGAATGTAATCGCTTCGATTTCGACTTTGAACTGGTAATCAAACTCCTTAGGAAAGGCTATACGCCCGTAGAAATTCCGGTTAACTATAAGGCTCGATCCTTTAAGGAGGGGAAGAAGGTTTCGGCAGTACGTGATCCGTTCACCTGGGTACGAGCTTTGGCCAAATACCGCTTTTCGTCCATCTATCATGAGCCTGAGCAATTGGGCGATTCTCACACTGCGGAGGACTGAACTTGCGCTTTACCGTAACAGGCTGCGCTGGATTCATCGGCAGCAACTTGGCTGATCGTCTATTGCAGAAGGGACACGCAGTCACTGGTTACGACAACTTTTCTACGGGCCAGCATGAGTTTCTGGACGAGGCTTTTAAGTCACCTCGCTTTCAATTTATAGAGGGCGATATGGTTGACGCGAAACGATTGAATGATGCCGTTAAGAAAGCAGACTTTGTCATCCATCTTGCTGCCAATGCTGACGTTCGTTATGGCGCTGAGCGTCCTTCGAAGGACCTTGAGCAAAATACATTCGCCACCTTCAACGTTCTTGAAGCGATGCGACAGAATGGCGTGCACCGTATAGCCTTCAGTTCAACCGGCTCGATCTATGGTGAACCCGAAATATTCCCAACCCCTGAAGACTGCCCGTTTCCCATCCAGACTTCGCTGTATGGCGCGTCCAAACTCGCGGGCGAAGGACTTATCAGCGCTTACTGCGAGGCCTTCGGGATGCAGAGCTACATTTTTCGTTTTGTCTCGATTCTGGGCGAGCGTTACACGCACGGGCACGTATTCGACTTTTACAAAAAACTCGCCGCCAATCCAAATGAGATTGAAGTGCTGGGTAATGGCAAACAGCGAAAGTCTTACCTGTATGTCCAGGATTGCATCGACGCCATCCTCACTGCAATCGACCATCCCCAAGCACAGGCCAAGATAAACATCTTCAATCTGGGGAGCGACGAATACTGCACGGTTGACGAATCGCTCGGATGGATATGCCAACGCCTAGGCCTTAACCCAATTCGACACTACACAGGCGGCGAGCGTGGATGGGTTGGCGATAGTCCGTTCATTTTCCTGGACTGCAACCGGATTCGATCACTGGGCTGGAGGCCAAGATTGACTATTCGTCAGAGTGTGGAATGCACACTGGATTATCTCATGAAAAACAAAAGGCTGTTTGACAGAAGATGACTCAAACTCCAAAGATCGCAGTATTCGGTTTATGGCATCTGGGTTGTGTCACTGCGGCTTCGTTGGCCCAGGAGCGTTACCACGTTTGTGGGCTCGATACGGATAGGGAGGTGATCGAACAACTGCAGGCTGGGAATCCCCCGATTTTTGAGCCTGGCTTGAACGAGTTAATCACAGAGGCGCAGGCGGCGGGATATCTGAAGTTCACTGCGGACTACGAAGAGGCTTTGCGCGAGGCGGACGTGTTATGGGTCACATTCGACACGCCTATTGATGAAGAAGACAAGGCTGATGTTGACTTTGTACAAACGCAACTCGACGCCGCATTTCCCCGCCTAAGAACCGGAACGATTGTTATCATTTCGTCTCAGGTTCCGGTCGGCTTCACAGATTCGCTGCGCCAGCGGTGGCGGGCACGCGACGCCAAGAAGGAAATCATCTATTGCGTCTCGCCCGAAAACTTGAGGCTCGGAAAAGCGCTTCAGAGCTTTCGCGCTGAGGATAGAATTGTGGTGGGACTCGACGGCGAAGAAGGCCGCGAGTTGATTCAAAGGATTATGAGTAAGTTTTGCCCGCGCCTAGAATGGATGTCAGTGCGATCGGCAGAGATGACTAAGCATGCGCTGAACTCGTTTCTCGCCGTTTCAGTAGCGATGACAAATGAGATTGCTCGCATCTGCGAGCGAACAGGAGTTGATGCGAGGCAAGTCGAGCGCGGCTTAAAGAGCGAGAGTCGGATTGGACCGCGCGCCTACGTTGCGCCGGGAGGTCCTTTCGCAGGAGGAACTCTCGCGCGAGACTTGCGCTTCCTGGTGCAGCTTGGCGCAGAGTACGAAGTACAGACCCCACTGCTGTCGAGCGCTCTCTCCAGTAATGATCTGCATAAGAATTGGGTTCGAGACGCGGCTACCCGTTTACTGAAGGACGTACGAGAACCTGCACGGGTAGCCATCCTTGGTTTGACTTACAAGACCGGAACAGATACTTTGCGTCGCTCAGAGGCCGTAAGCCTGGGTTTCTGGCTCATGGAGCACGGAGCAAGAGTGATCTTCCACGATCCTGTGGTTCATCATCTCCCAGAAGACTTAGCTGACAAATTTCAATTGACGGATGATTTGAGGAAGGCTCTCACAGAATCGGACTTGTTGGTTGTGCTGACAGACTGGCCCATCTATCGCAAAGAACTTCGTCCGTCGTTGCTCGCTCAGACAATGCGAAGAACGGCGATAATAGATCAGAATCGATTCCTGGCGGCTCAACTGGAGAATTTGCCGGGAATTGAGTACAGCGCCGTAGGTAAACCCACAGAGTGATTTCAGATGAAGCTAAGAAACCGAGTGGCGGTCATATCCGGCGCGAATCGAGGATTAGGCGAGGCGGTTGCGCGGGCTTTTGCGAAAGAAGGAGCAAGCCTGCTGCTCATCGCTCGTGACGCAGCCCTCCTGCGAAGAGTAGCAGATAGCCTTCCGCAGGAGGCTCACCAGAACATCGCGTGGACTTCTGCGGATGTTTCAAACTTAACCGACGTCGAAACTGTTCGCGACCAAGTCGTAAGCGGACTCAGCCGAGTGGATATATTGGTGAACAATGCGGGCATTTACGGACCGATAGGACGATTTGAAGAGGTAGACTGGCAAGAGTGGTGTGATGCCATAAACATAAACCTGTTGGGAACAGTCGCGATGACTCGGGCGCTTGTGCCAATGATGAAACAGCAGGGTTACGGGAAAATAATCAATTTGTCCGGTGGAGGAGCGACTGCCCCGCTGCCGCGCTTTAGCGCTTATGCGGCCTCGAAGACGGCCGTAGTCCGTTTCACAGAAACAATCGCAGAAGAGCTGGCGGCCAGCCACATAGATGTCAACGCTATTGCTCCAGGCGCGCTTAATACTCGCCTCTTAGATCAGGTGTTGGAGGCGGGGCCGGAGAAAACGGGCCCGGACTTTTACCAGCGTTCGCTCAAGCAGCGAGAGGAAGGAGGCGCTTCTCCAGACCTGGCCGCTGACTTGGCAGTCTTCCTTGCCTCCGCCGAAAGCGATGGAATAACCGGGCGGCTAATCAGCGCGGTTTGGGATGACTGGCGCAACTTTGCCGGTTATCGCGAGCGTCTTCAAAAAAGCGACGTATTTACGCTTCGGCGTATCGTGCCCGAGGACAGGGGATGGGAGCCCAAGAGTTGTACGTAGGACTAGTTGGATGCGGCCTGGTCGGAAACAAGCGAGCGCGCGGCCTTGGGTCAAACCACCGGCTGGCAGCAGTGGCAGACAAAGATCTTACGCGGGCAGAGAGCCTCGCTTCACAGCACTCAGGTTGTGATTATTTCGCTGACTGGCAAGCTGTGGTCGGTCATCCAGCGTGCGAGGTGATTATTGTCGCCACCACCAACGACACGCTGGCTGAAGTGGCCACGGCAGCCATCGATCGGAATAGGCCCGTGCTGATTGAAAAGCCCGCGGCGCGCAACTCGAAAGAGATCGAGCCGTTGATTGAGATCGCCGAGAGGAACGGCGTGCCGGTAAAAGTAGGCTTCAATCATCGCTTTCATCCTGCGTTGATCCAAGCGCGCCAGATCTGGGACACGGGAGAGTTAGGCGATCTAATGTACATACGGGGACGCTACGGGCATGGCGGGCGCCTTGGTTATGAGAAGGAGTGGCGCGCTGATCCCAGGATTGCGGGCGGAGGCGAGTTGCTCGATCAGGGCGTCCATCTTATTGATCTGTCGCGTTGGTTTGCTGGAGAGTTCGCTGACGTAGATGGATATGTGAACACCTATTTTTGGCGCATGCCGGTTGAAGACAACGCCTTCATGCTCTTGAAGACAATCGCGCAACAAGTGGCTTGGCTGCACGTGAGTTGTACTGAGTGGAAAAATCTCTTCAGCTTCGAGATATTCGGACGCAATGGGAAATTGCAGATTGACGGACTTGGCGGAAGCTATGGGACGGAGCGGCTTACCTATTACCAGATGTCACCAGAAATGGGCCCTCCTGCTACTGTGATCTCTGAGTATCCTGAAAGCGATGATAGTTGGGAAATGGAGTTCGCCTACTTTATCGACTGCATTCAGCATGGCTGTGAGCCTCAGGGAAATCTGAAAGACGCCAAAGCTGCCTTAAGGATCGTCGAGGCGCTTTACGAGAAACACACATCCGGAAAGAGTGTGCGGTTGTAGATGATTATCGTGCGTAGCCCCCTGCGTATCTCGTTGGGTGGCGGTGGGACGGATTTACCTTCTTATTATCGTAAGCACAGCGGCTTCCTAATCGCGGCCGCGATTAACAAGTATGTCTACATTACGATCCACGAAACTTTCGTCGATGACCTCATTATCAAATACTCAAAGCTTGAACGAGTGCCGGTTGCCGAATCGATCGAACACCCAATCTTTCGTGAAGCGCTCAAGCTGCTCGAGATTAGCGAGACAAATCTCGAGATTAGCAGCATGGCTGACATTCCGGCTGGAACCGGACTGGGCAGCTCAGGAAGTTTCACCACTGCGCTCTTGAAGGCCCTGCACACTTACCGAAAGAACCTGGTGCATCCCGGCGAGCTTGCCGAGCAGGCCTGCCATATCGAGATAGATCTCCTCAAGGAGTCCGTCGGCAAGCAGGATCAATACATCTCCGCATTTGGAGGTCTGACCTGCTTTCAATTCTTGCCTAATGATCACGTCGAGGTCTGGCCGCTGAAAGTTGACACCGAGACGCTATACAACCTGGAAGACAATCTGCTGCTATTCTTCACTGGGTATTCGCGTTCGGCTTCTTCCATTCTCAAAGATCAGGATGAGCGCAGCAAGAACTTCGACAAGGACATGATTGATAATCTGCATTTCGTAAAAGACCTCGGCTGGAAGAGCAAAGAAGCCCTCGAAGCGGGGGACCTGCCAAGATTCGCGGACCTAATGAATGTCCATTGGGAATGGAAGCGACAGCGTTCGGCGGGAATAACCAACGACAATGTTGACGAATGGTATCGGATGGCGAAGGAGAACGGCGCGATTGGGGGCAAGCTCATTGGCGCGGGCGGCGGAGGGTTCATAATGTTTTACACGGAGGACAAAGCCCGCTTGCGGCACGCGATGAACCAGGCTGGATTGAAAGAGGTGCGCTTTCAATTCGATTTCGAGGGGACGAAGACGATAATATCCTGACCGAATGGTGGAAGTAGCAGCAATACTTTCGGGCGGACTGGCGACCCGTTTGCGCCCTCTGACTGAAAAAGTACCGAAGGCCCTGATTGAGGTCGCAGGCAAACCTTTTATCGAAAGACAGCTAACGCTTCTACGGAAGAAAGGAATTCGGCGCGTGGTGCTTTGCCTGGGCTACAGAGCGCAGCAGGTTGAGCGCTTAGTTGGCGATGGCAAGAATTGGGACCTTAAAGTGGACTATAGTTACGATGGTCCGGACTTGCTGGGAACGGCAGGCGCACTTAGGAAGGCCCGTCACCATTTGGGTGAGTTGTTTTGGGTTCTCTATGGTGACAGTTACCTGGATTTCGATTACCGCGCCGTCGCGAACCATTTCAAGCAAGAGGGTGAAGGCAAGCTTGGCTTGATGACTGTCTTTGCCAACCATGACAGATGGGACAAAAGCAATGTCATCTTTAAGAATGGCCGAATTCTTAAGTACGATAAGATGAAACCAAGTCCCGAGATGGAATACATTGATTACGGCGCGGCCATATTGCGCGCGGCTGCTCTCGATCTGATAACTAATAGTCCCTGTGACTTGGCGCACCTTTACGCTCAGCTAGTCGATTCGAATCTGTTGCTTGGCTATGAAGTGACCAGGCGCTTTTACGAAATAGGTTCACATGAAGGCATCGAAGATGCCGCCCGTTATTTTTCATTATTGGACAAGGGGAGTGCGTCGGCGCCTCTTTAAAAGAATACCGGTGAATACGAGCAAGGTGGCGTATTCATTCAAAATTCAGATGCCCACTTATACAGAGAATTATCTTGCCGAGGTTAGTCAAATAACTGCTCGACTCGACGTTCAGGCGATTGAACGGATCGTCGATTTGTTGGTTAAGCTACGAACCAGAGAAGGCCGTCTTTTTGTGCTGGGCGTTGGCGGCGGTGCTGGTCACGCGTCGCATGCGGTAAATGACTTTCGCAAGATCGCGGCGATGGAAGCATACACACCCACTGATAACGTGTCAGAACTAACGGCTCGCATCAATGATGATGGCTGGGAGAGCACTTTTGTAAACTGGTTGCGAATCAGCCGATTGAGCGCCAACGACATGATTCTGGTTTTCTCGGTCGGCGGTGGTGATTTGGTGCGGAATATTAGTCCGAATCTTGTTCGAGCATTAGAATACGGGCGGCAAGTCGGCGCGAGTATTTGCGGCATCGTCGGGCGCGATGGCGGCTACACCGCGCAGGTTGCCGACGCGTGTGTGGTTATTCCGGTTGTCAATTCGGAAGCGGTTACGCCCCATACCGAAGCATTCCAGGCCGTAGTCTGGCATCTGCTGGTATCACACCCGGCCCTGCAGCAAACGGCAATGAAATGGGAGTCAGTGAACAATGCGACGGGCTGTCTTTCTAGACCGTGATGGTGTATTGAACCGCGCGATTGTGGTTCAGAATAAGCCTTATCCTCCGGCCAATCTGGCTGAGTTTGAAGTTCTGCCCGGAGCCATAGAGGCCTGCGCCGAACTTCGCCAAGCCGGATTTCTCTTAATTGTCGTAACCAATCAGCCTGACGTCGCGCGTGGGACGCAACGGCGCGAAGTTGTTGAAGCAATCAACCAAACTCTCCTCTCAAACGCGCCGATCGATGAAATCAAAGTTTGCTATCACGACGATGGAGATCAGTGCACCTGTCGCAAGCCATTGCCGGGCTTGTTAATGGAGGCTGCCAAAGACTGGCAGATCGATCTTTCGTCAAGTTTTATGATCGGAGATCGCTGGAAGGATATTGAGAGCGGCCGCCGGGCCGGCTGTAAGACGATTCTGGTAGACGGCAACTATGAAGAAATGTTGGAAAGCACGCCGGACCATCGGGTTCATTCGTTAGCAGAGGCTCGAGATTGGATTATGAACCGCCTGTCAACCTCGAAACAGAAAGAGTTCAAAGTAAAGCCGGTCAGTGATCTCCGAGTAAAAATTTTCGCTGACGGCGCCGATAAAGCCGGAATGCTGGAGATGTATAGCAAGTCTTTCATCAAGGGGTTCACGACCAATCCAACCCTTATGCGCAAGGCCGGCGTTAACAATTACGTTGAATTTGCACTAGAGATTCTGCGTGCTATTCCAGATCGACCAATTTCCTTCGAAGTCTTTTCAGATGAGTTCGCCGAAATGGAGTCACAAGCTAGAGTGATTAGCAGTTGGGGACCCAACGTTTACGTCAAGATCCCGGTCTCAAACACCCGTCACCAGCCAAGCTATGATCTAGTTCATCGATTGTCGCACACTGGCATTCAGATTAACGTCACCGCCGTTATGACCCTTGAGCAGGTGCACGAAGTTGCCGCTGCAGTTAAAGGGGGCGCCCCGTCTTGCGTATCGGTCTTTGCCGGAAGAATAGCGGACACCGGGCGCGATCCACTACCCATAATGACTGATGCGTTGGACTTGCTCAAGGATTCTCCAGAGGCAGAGTTAATTTGGGCCAGTCCCAGAGAGCTAATCAATATCTTTCAGGCTGACGCCATTGGTTGCCATATAATCACAGTCACAAATGATGTACTCAAGAAGTTACAGTTCATTGGAAAAGATCTTAAGGACTTCTCGCTCGAAACTGTAAAGATGTTTCGGCGGGACGCTATGTTAGCAGGATACCGGATTAAGATTGAGTGAAGTTGTAGCGGGCCCAAATCCTCATTAAGCATCGTCAATAGTGAGACTGATCTTCCAAGCGAGGCGGTGACAATACGAGGTCCGAAAAAAGTCGTACCAAGTATATCCCTTGTATGAGGACACCGAGAGTGCACTCTCAAACATCGAATTGGGCACGAAACAGATTCCAGCCAATCTCATTGAGTGTCATTCTGTCTTTGTACTTCATCCCACAAGTTCTGCTGATAGACAAACCAGGGATGCAACAGGATGAAGCTGGTTTTCTAATCCCATCTTTAGAGCTTGCTCACGGGAAGGCGATCTCCTACGGCAATAGCATAAACCTCTTTGGAATCCATTACCCCACAATGGTTGGTCCATATACCGGTAATAGCCTAACGTTGCCTGTAGCACTTGCCGTTCGTATCTTTGGCTTCGACCAGTCATTAGTTCGGCTGCTCTGGATCATTGTGGGGGCCGGAACAATTCTATTTACTTTCCTGGTTTGTCGTGAGCTGTTCAATGGTTGCGTGGGATTGTTGGCGTCTTTGTTATTGGCGGTCAATCCCACGTTCTGGATGTTTAACCACGTGGGGGCTTTTGCGTCGGTGAGCCTTACATTGGACGTGATGGGCAGCCTCTTTTTCTTTCTCTACTTTTTTCGTACCAAACGATGGATAGCATTATTCTTGGCAATGTTGTTGACCGGCCACGGCCTTTACACCAAACTGGTATTTGGCTACTTTCTGATCGCATATCTTGTCGCATTTGGATATCTCTGGATTCGCGGAAGATTACACAGGGATGTCCTCAACGTGCGTCATTTGCTCGTAAGTACACCTGCCTTCATCTTGGGTGCTTGGCCTCTTCTCTATACTGCGGCTACTGACAGAAGCACCCTTGCGGTCCTTCGGACGGCATTAATGGGGACTGCAGTATCCGGTCAATCCAATTTGGATGTATTGACCAACTTCTTGATTCGTCTGGAGCAGACGCGGAGCTATCTGGAAGGGCGTTTCCCGATCGATCAAATAGTTGCTGACATTCCAGTAGCTTACAATCGAGTTATGCCATATGTCTTTTGTGGCTCCTTACTCTTCGTCCTTCTAGTCATATTTTGGCGCCGTCAGCCGGTGTTCGGGAAAGAACAGATTACTTTCCCAATCGTAGTCGTTGCCCTTTTCCAATGCCTGACTATTTTCACACCGTCAACGCTCAATTCTGGTGTCTTTGCTTTCATTCCACCGTTTGCTGCAATCATTTTGGCACTAGCCTTTTACTTGCTTTTTGACATTCTCAACTCAAGGAAAAACTATCTTGGATGGATCGCTGTAATTGGAGTCCTTTTTCTTCTATATACAGAATCCAGCGCGCTTTCTTACCAATATGATGCCATCCGCACGACTGGAGGAAAAGGTGTATGGTCCAGCACTACTTCCCAATTGACTCAGTATCTACTACAGAATTCTGATCGGAATCCTGTGGCACTCGATTGGGGACTAGACAACCCCGTGTATGTTCTCTCCAACTTGCAAACAAAACCTTCGAGTTCGTATTTCCCCTTTACGACTGAGAAAGGTTCTCTGAGACTGTGGCAAAACACCCCTCCAGCACAATTTGGCGAACAGATGGAGACGTTGATTTACCAACCACAAAACATTTACTTGGCTAGGAATGATAGCTATGCCCAATTCAAGGGACGCCTGGATGTTCTTCGAGAAATCGTTGAATCGAATGGCGGCGAGCTGGTCAAAATACACAGTGTCTTTGAGTCAGATGGCACTGAGTTCATTAAAGTCTATGCAGTGTCGTTGCCTCAAGGGCGTCGATCGATATCTAATGTGGGCGGAGGTCCGAAAGACACCTCCCTCCGTAACGATTTTCCAGAGATTACGTCCCTTCACCCTGATCGTTCGGTTGCAGGCATCAAGTTTAATGAGCAACCTAACAGCCAGTCAGCGATAGCCGTGGTGGGCAAACGTTTTTCGCGCTCTTCTGTCATCTTCTTCAATGATCAGCCTCTAGAGACTACTTTTGGCAGTGAGGAACTGCTCACTGCTCTAGTGCCAGACAAGTTTCTCAATCCAGCCGGCGAAATCAAAGTCTCTGTAGTAAACCTCGGGCGCTTCGAGTCAAATACAATGATTCTGACAATCGCGCCAAATCCTAGCAGGACGATTCAACAATGAAAACGTTTATTGCTGCGTTAAGAATCAAGTATCCCTTCCTCGTAAACGTATTCACGTGGACATTTGGTTTGTTGCTGGCTTTGGCACTATTGGCTGGACGATATAAGTGGACACCGGAGGCAAGCAATTTTTCTTGGCGAAGCTACCTCATGTCGGCCTTTATGCTCGTTATTACCCTCCCTACATTCTATTATCTGTTAAAGATTTTTATTAAGAGGACGCTTTGGGCGCAATTGATTTTCTTCTTGGTTGCTATTTGGTTTGTATTACCTTATCAGTGGCTAAGACTAGACCACTGGTACTACAACTTGAATCGTCCCCCCTTTTGGCCTTCGCAGGATCCAACCCTCCCCGCGCCTCGGTTGGATTGGTTTCCGCAAGCCTTAGATGACTTGGGGTCAATCCCATACGAGACACCATTTTTTATCGTCTTAATAATATTGGGAGTTGCAAGCGCGATCGCCTACTGGCAGAATCAAAACAAGCGATACATAGGCACCCAAGACGGGAAGCAATCGAACCACACAAAGAGTGTCCTATTCTTCCTCGGATTGTACACATTAATCCTCTTTCAAACATGGATGCATCTCTCCATGCGGAGTCCGGCCGTTTATGTATCACATTTCGTAGCACCGGTTGAAAGAGCGTCCTGGTATCATGGCTATCTTTTTCCTAACGCTAAAGGAGCTGTCAATTTGGAGTATCCTGCCTGGCGTGTCTTGGAAGAGAATTTTATGGGTGTATCGCAACCCATGAGCGAGCGCATGTTGCCACGTAGTTTTACATTTTATGTAACCAGTCAATGGTCTTATTTTTTCCCCCCGTACTTCGTGTATTTGGCGCGCAACATTTTGATTTGGTTTGCAGCCTGTCTTGCTGCTTTTCAGTTAGCGAGAATCTGGGGATATCCTAAAGACGTTTCTGTCTATTTCGCAGCTTTGGTCGGCACCGGCACCGGTTTCATATCGTTTGCGTCTGAGGCAGCAGGGTATCTACCTGCCTATGCTATTATCATAATTCTTGTATACCTTTTCGAAGTTATTGTCGTCGCGCAGTCCGACGGAACCGAACACAAGCGCGTCCAAAAATATGTTCTCTTCAGTTGCATCTTAGGGTTGAGTTCTCTCATCTACGAACTCTTTCCAATGTATCTTGCCCTTTTGGGCTTTGGCGTCTGTCGACGCATTTCAATTCCACGGTTGCTAATGTGCTTTGCACTCGCGCTGTCGATTCACTTTGGCTTTTCGCTCGTGCAGCAATATGGGCCAGGCAAAACGCTTCAGCCAATAAATCAGCCAGTAATGGACCAAGCGGTTGGGAACTTGCGGCTTCTCCTGACTCATGCGGACTTTGGACAGCTATATGGCGTCTCTGTAAGTTTCTTGAGGCACTATCTTGGCGATCTCGGGAATGCTTTTTTCGTCTTGCCTGTCTTGTTAGCATTCGGTGGACTGCTCCTGTTGCGGGACCCTTCCAAAGTACTCCTGATCCTATTGCTGGGCGTTCCATCAATCCTGACGCTTGCCATCTTGCACTGGGGCGGACCCAATTTAGCTTCTGATAATCCTCGTTTCGTGTACGTTGCCTATCCGATGATCTACTTGTTTGCCGCTGTATTCATCTTTCGTGTTAAAGACTTTCTGCTGACCAAGGGACAACGCGTATGGGCTCGTGTGGCACCTTGGGGACTGCTTGTACCCATTTTTTTTCTCAACAACGTGGACGTATTTGGATTTCCACAAACGTACTTTTTCTTCTGGGAAAACAATTTCATTTTCAAATAAATAGATCGTTTCGAGGATTCAGGCCCTCGTCGCTCGCCAAGAATGACTCACCTGTGGCTGTTTAGAATGGCCCACCTTGAGATCAGGATTTGAAACCGGATTCGTGAGTGCAGATATCTGAGGCGGACCTGGGGCCTTGACGTGCGGCAAGGAACCCCGGAAGTCTCTATTTACTTATGAGTGGACCTGAACACGAGCAACCGCCAAAGCCTAGAGAGAGGCATCGCTTTTTGATAAAGAGAACACAACTAGAACAGTAAAGAGAAAAACAATGTGGCGACTTTTATGTAGGAGCGAATTGCGCTTTGCTAACGTCACAACGGCGCGCTAGTATTGCCTGCGTGGCCGAGTCTTATTTCTCCTTAGTCGTGCTTTGCTATCGCAGTGGGCCATCAATCGTGCCTTTTATAGAGAGACTGCGCCATGTGCTTTCGCGCTGCAACTTTACCTGGGAACTTGTGTTGGTGGGAAACTACGTCGAGGGCAGTGACGATGAAACGCCTGAGGTCGTACGAGAACTGGCAGAGCGATGGCCAAACATGAGCGCCGTGGTGCGGCCCAAGGAAGGAATGATGGGCTGGGACATGCGCATGGGTTTGAATGCCGCGCGGGGCGAATACATTGGCGTCATCGATGGCGACGGGCAGTTTCCGGTCGAGGCTGTCATCGCGTGTCTTTTGAAAGCGGAAATGGAAGGACTCGATCTGACCAAGACTTATCGGGTTCGCCGCGATGACGGCATCTACCGTCGAATGATCTCCTACGTATACAACGGTCTATTTAAGCTATTTTTCGGTCTGCAAATTCACGACGTTAACTCGAAACCGAAGATTATTCGACGCGAGAAATACGAGTTGCTTAATCTGGAGTCAGACGACTGGTTCGCCGACGCCGAGATCATGATTCGAGCTCGCGAAGCCGGGCTATCGATCGGCGAAATTCCCGTTCACTTCGCGCTGAACGAAACTCGAGGCTCGTTCGTCAAGCCGCGAGCGATTTTTGAGTTTATGTCCAACCTGATCAGATATCGATTCGGCAGTCGCAAAAATCCGGTTGAATCTGAACCCGGCCAAAATCGACCAGGCACTGAGGCGGACAAAATTCAACGGTCGACACAGCTCCCCGGTGTATGAGCCAATCCTGCTTTGGACAATAGCGGCGCGAGAAGAATTGACCGACATGAGCACAAAGACCCATCGAAATGTAGTCAGCTAA
>QHXG01000371.1 GCA_003222845.1 Acidobacteriota bacterium
CAATCGCATTGAAGAGCTTTTGGGAGACGAAGCTCGATCACTTCTTGACCATACGGCACAGACAATTCCGAAGGAGCAGCTTCACTTGCCCGGACCTGATTTTGTCGATCGGGTGGTCGCGCAGTCCGATCGTTCTTCCGCGGTACTTCGTTCGCTGCAATCGTTGATAGGTCATGGGCGGCTGGCGGGCACGGGTTACGTTTCGATCCTGCCGGTCGATCAAGGCGTCGAGCATTCCGCCGGCGCTTCCTTTGCGCCTAATCCCCAATACTTCGATCCTGAGAACATCGTGAAACTCGCTATCGAAGGGGGCTGCAATGGCGTGGCGTCGACATTCGGGGTACTGGGAAGCATTGCGAGAAAGTACGCGCACAAGATTCCTTTCATCGTCAAAATCAATCACAACGAGATGCTGACGCTGCCGAATAAATTCGACCAGGTGCTGTTTGGGACTGTGAAAGAGGCGAAGAACCTTGGCGCCGTTGCAGTGGGCGCGACGATTTATTTCGGATCAGATGAATCGACCCGGCAAATTACCGAGATTTCAGAAGCTTTTGCTCAAGCACACGAGCTGGGCATGGCCTGCATCCTTTGGTGCTATCTGCGCAATTCCAAATTCAAAACTCCGGAAGGAGACATGCACGCCGCAGCCGATCTTACCGGACAGGCGAACCATCTTGGCGTTACGATTCAAGCCGACATCGTCAAACAGAAATTGCCCGAACGCAACGGCGGTTATCCTGCCGTCGAAAAAGAACTCGGTAAATCGTATGGTAAGACCAGCAAATTGGTTTATGAAAAACTGACCACCGAGAATCCAATCGACCTCGTCCGCTATCAAGTCGCCAATGGCTACATGGGCCGCATCGGCCTGATCAACTCAGGTGGCGAGTCGAAAGGCGCAGGCGATCTGGCCGCCGCCGTGCGCACCGCGGTCATTAACAAACGTGGCGGCGGTATGGGCCTAATTTCCGGGCGTAAGGCTTTTCAGCGGCCGATGAACGAAGGCGTCGAGCTGCTGAACGCAATTCAGGACGTTTATCTGTCGAAGGAAATCACGGTCGCATAAAACAGCCCGACATTTGCACCAGACGCGAGCGATTACTATAATGCGCGCGCTTTAGAAATCCCGACCATAGATATGTCCACTCCGATTCGCTGGAGACATGACCGGCCGTTGCGCCGTCGACCGAGGCCAGAGCCCAGGCCGCTGACGGTAATAAAATCCGCTTTGGGCGAAGCCGCCCGTGTGGCGTTGGCTGAGCCGTTCATGCTCTCAATCGAGCGTCAGGATATCTACCTGCGACGTCTGCCAAAGGCACTTGATGGACTCCGCATTGTCCATCTTTCAGATTTCCATTACGGGCCATTAACTGATTCGCGGCACCTCGAACGGGCGGTGCAGGCGGCAAACGATCTGCGTCCCGACCTAATCGCGCTGACCGGTGATTACATTTCGCATGATCGCAGCTATGCCGCGCCGTGTGCCGAGTTAATTAGCCGGCTGCGCGCGCGTCACGGTGTCTTCGCCGTGCTCGGAAATCACGATCATTGGACCGATGCTGAGTTGATCGCCGATCTGTTTCGCCTGGGAAACATCCGAGTCCTGCTGAACGAGGGCATGCGCATCGATCTTCAGGGCGAATCGTTCTGGCTGGCCGGAGTCGATGACACAATGGTCGGACTCGAAGATTTGCCGCTAGCTTTGGCCGGCTCTCGCGATGATGAAATAAAATTGTTGCTGGCGCATAACCCAATCATTCTGCGACGCGCCGCGCGGGCAGGTGTCGATCTTGTTCTCAGTGGCCATACTCACGGCGGTCAGGTTACCTGGCGTTCCGAGCAGAGCCGCTCCGGCCGGCCGCGGCGTCGAATGCTGCGAGGACTTGGAAGGCGCGGGAACACGCAGATGTATGTCACGCGCGGACTCGGAACGGTGGTCCTGCCAATTCGCTATGGCTGTCCACCGGAAGTATCGGTGCTTGCGCTGCGCTGCCTGGCCTAGCGGTGCGGGAGAACTCTCATCCATAGGTCGTGGGAGATTCTCGCCGGCACTGGCTTGTTGTTTCATAGATGGGTTGACGCTTCAGCGCGGGTGCTTCACCCAATCAGCAATCTCAAATCTGAAATCTGAAATCATCCTGTGTCCTCTCGGATTATCACCCTGCCAAACGTGCTGACCATCTTTAGGATGGCGCTGATTCCAGTCTTTGTCTCTTTGCTCTTTTATCAAAAGTTTGTTTGGGCGCTGGTGGCGTTTGTGGTGGCCGGAATCACAGATGGACTGGACGGCCTCTTCGCCCGCCGTTTTCATCAACAATCGCCGCTGGGCCGAATTCTCGATCCAATAGCCGACAAAATGATGCTCGTAACTTCATTTGTCGTACTGTCAATGCGGGCAGTCTTTCCCAATCCCTTGCCCAGGCATCTGCCGGTACCGTTCTGGGTAACCATCACCGTGATCAGCCGGGACGTTTTCATTCTGGTCGGGGCTGCCGCGATCAATATGGTGACAGGCTTTCGCGCATTTCGTCCTTCGACCCTGGGAAAAATCAGCACTGTAGTACAGATTCTCGCGGTGGCTACGGTGATTCTTGCGGCCCAAACCCGCGTAGGTACTGGCTACTACCTACCCACGCTTTACGCTCTAGTTTTTACGCTGACTGTCCTCTCCGGGGTTCATTACGTCTTCTTTGTGTCTCAGCTCTTGAACGACGACCGCCGATAACAGCGCTTCCCGCCCTCGATCCACCACGTCCACCACCGTCAACCTAAAGTTGACAATGATACGCTCAGGTATTATTCTAAGCCCGCATTCAACCCTGTTCGTCACTTAAGTGATGAGCGGAGACAAAACTTAGCGGAGCATTTGAAGAAAATGAGCAAAATCATTGGAATTGACTTGGGAACGACTAACTCGGTAGTCGCGGTCATGGAGGGTGGCGAGCCTGTCGTCATCACGAACTCCGAAGGCGGGCGCACGACCCCTTCGGTCGTGGCGTTTGCCAAAGACGGCAATCGCCTGGTCGGTCAGGTCGCCAAGCGCCAGGCCGTCACCAACCCCGAGAACACCATCTATTCGATCAAACGATTCATGGGTCGCCGCTTCAACGAAGTGAGCGAAGAGATCAAACAGGTGCCCTACAAAGTTCAGGGAACCGGAACCGGCGGCGACGTGCGGATCGTGGCCGGCGGCAAAGAATGGAGCCCGCCGGAAATCTCGGCGATGATTCTTCAGAAAATGAAGCAGTCTGCCGAGGACTATCTCGGACAAAAAGTTGAAAAGGCGGTGATCACCGTTCCCGCGTACTTCAACGACTCGCAGCGTCAGGCAACGAAGGACGCCGGCAAGATCGCCGGTCTTGAAGTGATGCGCATTGTGAACGAGCCCACGGCCGCGGCGCTCGCTTACGGTTTGGACAAGAAGAAGGACGAGACGATCGCCGTGTTCGACTTTGGCGGCGGCACTTACGACATCTCTATTCTCGAAGTCGGCGAAGGCGTGGTTGAAGTAAAGTCCACGAACGGCGACACGCATCTCGGCGGCGACGACATCGACGAACGACTGATCGAGTGGATCATCGAAGAGTTCAAAAAGGATCAGGGAATCGATCTTTCAAAAGACAAGATGGCCCTTCAGCGCTTGAAGGAGGCCGCCGAGAAAGCCAAGATCGAGTTGTCGCACACGATGGAGACCGAGATCAATCTGCCCTTTATCACCGCAGACCAGTCAGGCCCAAAACATCTGGTGATGAAGCTTACGCGGTCGCGATTCGAACAGCTCGTCGATCCGATTCTCAAGCGTCTGACTCCGCCTCTCGAGCAAGCGCTCAAAGACGCCGCCATCGACGCGAAGAAGATTGACGAAGTCGTGCTGGTCGGCGGCTCGACGCGCATTCCGAAAGTTCAGGAGATAGTGAAGAACTTCTTCGGGAAGGAACCGAACAAGAGCGTGAATCCGGATGAAGTGGTCGCCGTCGGCGCCGCGGTTCAGGCCGGCGTGCTGTCCGGCGAGAAGACCGACATTCTGTTGCTGGATGTCACGCCTCTGAGCCTCGGAATAGAAACTTTGGGTGGCGTGTTCACGAAACTAATCGAACGCAATACGACGATCCCGACGCGTAAGTCGGAAATCTTCTCGACGGCTTCAGACAATCAGACGTCGGTCGAAGTTCATGTGTTGCAGGGAGAGCGGCCGATGGCTGCGGACAATCGCACCCTCGGCAAGTTCCATCTCATCGGTATTCCGCCGGCGCCGCGTGGGATGCCGCAAGTCGAAGTCGCCTTCGACATCGACGCTAACGGCATTGTTAACGTTTCGGCAAAAGACATGGGCACCGGCCGCGAGCAGAAGATTACGATCACCTCCTCGTCCGGTCTCAGCAAGGATGAAATCGACAAGATGATGCGCGATGCTGAATCTCATTCAGCGGACGACGTTAAGAAGCGTGAAGAGATCGAAGCGCGAAATCGTCTCGATGGTCTTGTCTATCAGATGGAAAAGACACTCAACGAAAATCGCGAGAAGGTGGGCGGGGTTGCGGGAGAGGTGGAAACGGCTATTGCCGACGCGAAGAAGGCGCTCGAAGAAGGCGGGGTCGAGCGCATGAACAACGCGTTCAATTCATTGCAGTCCGTCTCGCACAAGATGGCCGAGGCGCTGTATCAGCAGACGTCCTCGGCCGCCGGCGGTGAAACGACGGAACAGTCATCCGCAGCTGGCGCCTCGGGACAGACGGGCGGCGAA
>QHXG01000372.1 GCA_003222845.1 Acidobacteriota bacterium
TGCCAGGCGGTTCGATTGAGCAATTGATGGATTCGCTCCTCAATAAAATCCTGCCGCTGGGCGACGACGTGGAGGTTTATTCCGGGCATGGACCGGTTACCACGATTGGTACAGAGAGACAGACGAATCCATTCTTAACCGGCGTTTACAGAGTCGGCAGCAGCGGCCGATTCTAGAAGGACTCAAGGCCCAAAGCGTTGCCGATACTCGCTGCGTGTCAGTACCGCGAGCGGTAGCGACCGGATCACGAATACTCCACACGGCAGTGTGGAGATGGTTCACGTTCGACCTACACGGGCAAGCCCTAACCCT
>QHXG01000374.1:0-4657 GCA_003222845.1 Acidobacteriota bacterium
GGCCGTTTCGCAAATCCCACCAGAGCAAGGCCCTGAATTCCGTCTTCAGAATTTGGCCCAGGCTGTCGGCCATGAACAGACCGTTCACGAGATTGGTTGATTGCTTGCCGGGATTTGAGTACACGGAGTTGTGCTCCGTGACCACGAGTTCCAGGTTCGACCCGGTGGGGCCGAGATAGTCGCTCAACTGCTGACGCAGGTTCGCAGCGTCATTCGGCCAGCTCTTTGCTGATTGCAGCAGCAGGCTGTCGCTTTCCTGGCCGGGAGCCTGCTCGTATCGATGATAGATGGCGAAATCGGGCGTAACCCCAAGGCTCTTAAGCGTCGTAAGCAGGACGGGCGTCCAACCATTGTGCACCTTGCCAGTGCGCGGATTAACGGCCGTGTGATTCGCGTTGTTGGCGTACGAATCTTCTCCGGTAACCAGGACCGCGCCAACTTTGATCGTGGGATCGGCGGCTTTCATCAGAGTCACGTAATCTCTAAATGCAACCGCGTAAGTGTATGGATCCCATTGCACCGCGTGAGTGTCATACTCCCAGGAACCAAAGTTCTCGTTTCCAACCTCCCAATATTTGAAGTTATATCCCCTGGTGAGATTCGAGTAACGCACCAGTCGGCGGCCTCCTGCGCCGTGCCGCTGCCATAGTTCGCCGTGATGTAGACTTCAGCGGCGTGGTCAGCGCCACGCCGGCAAAGGCATCGAAACTTGTGGCCCAGGTCCAGGTATTGTTACGGGTGGTGTTGGTGGCCCAATGGTATTCATCCGACAAACTGCCGCCCGGGAAACGCAGCGCTTGCACCGCCATCTCCTGAAGCAACGAACGCGTCGTGTCGGTATTGAAAGCGGAATCCCAGATCGCGGTGTTGATTCCAAATATGCGTTGATCGACGGGGCCGATTACGTTTGCGGCATTCACGGTGATGGTCGCCGTTGCTGCCGCCGTGTAATCGGTGCGGTGTGGCGCGATCGCTGCTGCTGAGGCCAGCGCCAAATAGCAACTCAGACCGAAAGCAACCAGTGTGCGAAAGATTTGGCGACCCATCGTCCGGGAAGTTTATCTGCTCTGGCGCCTAATCAAGAAATGAAATCGAGAATTGCTTGCGCCGCACGCAGGGAAGCGCCCCTTTCACCCAGTCTGTTCGCGACTGTGCGCGCAGTTGGTGGCGGATCTAACCAGAGACTGGTGTGCCACCATTATGGTCCGAAGCGCTGACGGTATTCGCTGAGGTGTCAGTACCGCGAGCGGTAGCGACTGTGAAAACAAATGGACACCAACGGCTTTAGCCGCGTGGAGATTCAACCTGAGCCTAAGTGGATCGCGGAAAGAGGATCACAGATACCATCGGCTTCAGCCGCATGGAGTTTCAATTTCAGCCTCCAACTCTGTTTTTCGAGCAAAATAGGCCGAAACTGAAATTCCATGCGGCTGAAGCCGATGGTATCACAAAGAGAGTCTGTGACTGGTTAGGTTGAAGTTGATGAACCACACGGCTGAAGCCGGTAGTATCCAATGAGTTTTCACGCAGTCTCGATAGCGACCGGTTAAGCGTGAACTCATAGTCAAAACCTTTGTCTGTATTCGGTCGAGTGTCAGTACCGCGAGCGGTAGCGACCGGTTAACACCGGAACTCAGGGCCCAAACCGCTGGCGGTATTCGGTAGACGTTATAAACGCTTTCACCATCTCGGCGGCGACGAAGTTGCCGTTGAATTGATTCAGCTTCGACAGCCAGAAATCATAGCCGGTGTAGTCTGTGTCCGGCCCGGAGTTCGGATCTCGGCGCAGATATCCGAAGAACTGCATCAAGACAAATGCACGGTTGAATTCCTGAGTGTTCAGCGTCGCGTTCTCTGCCATGTGCCGCAACGCTCGCGCTCTGGCTGCAGTATCCGCCGTGTTGGTCGCGCTGCCGAACTCATTTATGGCTGCATTGCGATCAGTTGCTGAAGGCACCACGACGGCGTTCGCAAAGAGCTTGTCGACAAACTGCGCCGGCGTCATCGTCGTCGGAAACGCTGTCGTGAAACGCGACCGTTGCACAAATTCCGTCGCGAAAGCCTGCTTGTTATTCTCCAACACCGTCTCCCAACCAGTCTGGCCGACAACTACTCCTTGTCCAATCCGTTGTGTGTCGGGCAGAAATTCGTTGTAACGCACGACGGGAACTAATAGTTGATGCGTCCCTCCAAACGTCGACGTCCCATTAGCACCGCCATAAGCCGCTTTGTAAATCCGCTCGACCAAATAACCCGTCTGCTGAAATTCGATCGAGAGGAAGTAAGCAGCCGAGACATTAATCCGCTTCAGGTCAATGCATGATTGATTAGTTCCGCACGAGACAATCTCGTTTGTCCAGAAATCCCAGCCGCTCTGATCAGGATAACGCCCCAGGAAATCATAGTAGTGCTGCTGTACGAAGAAGCGTGCCTGATTGATGGGATTTGTCGTTCCTGGCGAGGTGTCGTTGTCAGTAATGGTGAGCACAGCGTTGCTTTGCGCCGCCAGCGTCGCCCCACTCGGATTGCTGAGAGCGAGATTGACAGTCCTGCTTCCATCAACATAGGCATTGTCGATGATGAGCAGGGTGACGCTCTTGCTGGTTTCACCCGCAGCAAAGTTAAGCACACTGTAAGCTGCCGTGTAGTCTCTCCCTTCCTTAGCCGTTCCATCGCTGGTGGCAAAGCGAACGCTGGCGCTGCTGGTCGTGTCGCCTGAGCGAGTTACAATGATGTTCACGCGCCCATCGCCCTCGCCCACGCTGTAGCTGGCGCTGCTAAATTGTACAGTTATGGTTGCAGCCTGCGTAACGGTAATCGTTTGGCCTGCGATGGTGAGCGTCCCTCTGCGCACTCCGCCAGTATTGCGTCCGACCGTGTAGTTTACGCTTCCATTTCCAGTGCCGTTTGATCCGGAAGTAATAGTGATCCATGCAGCATTGCTGTTTGCGTTCCATGCACAAGCACCAGTCGTCGTTGTGAAGTTGACAGTTCCAGTTCCACCGCTAGGCGGAAACGAAGCATTTGCCGGTGAAAGAGCAGAAGTGCAGGGCGGTATAACGAGATTAACATTAACGATTTGGGGGCCGCCGGCCGCTCCATCTGCCATAATCGTGACGTGACCAATGTACTCGCCTGAGAACTGACCTGTTGCGTTAGCTGTGACGGAGAGATTGGAAGGCGCAAGTCCAGCGACGACGCCCAGTCGAATCCAAGACTGGTCAGCCGTAGCTGACCATCTCAAATTCCCATCTCCGCCGTTGCGAATGGCCACGTTCTGAGTAGCGGTTTGTCCCGTACCAAAGTCGGCTTCGAAGGCCAATTGAGTCGGACCCACTGATAAAGTAGCAGGCAGCACGGGCCGTATCCGAAAAACTCGAATGGATATTACTGCACTACCGACCCGTGCCGTGCTATCGCTTGCTGAGAGCGTTATGATGTGAGTGCCTTCCTGCAAATTCATAGCATTAATTGTTAGCGATCCTCCGGTACCGAGCATGCCGTTGAGGTTAGAAGTCCAAGTCAAGCGTGAGCCATCCAAGAATCCATCTTCAATATCCAAAGCCATCCCCTCCAGAATAATCGTTTGACCGCCGACATAGAGATGGTTGTTTTCTGGCGTGGAGATGAACGCTTCAGGACCGTGTGAAGGCACATTGAATACGGCGTTTGATTGGCCCTGCGCAGAGTTGAAGCCATCACTGGCCGTTACGCGTATCAATGCTTGATTACTCCCTGGGAGTTTGGTCAGATCAACCGGAAAACTTGTCGAATTCCAGTTGATGGCTAACGCTTTCCAAGTCGTTCCATTGTCCGTGCTGTAATCCAGGGCGTAGGTGAGGACGTCCCCATCCGGATCATTGGCTGACCAGGCGAAAGTTGTACTAGCACCGCTCAATGTTTCGCCACCATTTGGAAATGTGACTGTTACCTTCGGAGGATTGGCCGAAGCTTGGCGCGAGACGAGCACTGCACCATTGCGTAAAAGAACAATTCGCTTCGCATCCACGTTCCAAGGTAATTGGATAGAGAAAGTACCAACCATTGGACTTTCGGAGCCTGCAACGGGATCGAAGCTATACGCTGCCAACTCCACTTCTTGAGCATTTTCGAGTCGGATCGCATAAGCGCCAGGAGAAGGAAGCACGATAGTGCCGGGCGTCTGTGATACGTAGACCGAGCCGATCTCACCTTCGCTTCCATCGAGCAATAGGCTGCCATCGATCAGCACAGTTTGCGCGGCCGACATTTCCACTACCTTAGCCCTGCCACCGATTGACTCGCCAGGAGCAACGGTTCCGCTCACTTTAAAGTCATTGAAAAGCTGAATGTAATTCCACCTCGAGGGCCAACGCGGCCTGCCGTAGCTCATGAAGTCCGGTGTCTGTGCTGGATAGATGAGCGCGGGGCTCGAATTATTGACATCAAAACCATACGCGGTGTCTGGCCCATACGGATCTTTACTCAGGCTGAGAGTGCCATCCCCTTCAAGCTTGGTACAGGGGACGGCTCTACCCGACGTGTCTTCACATCCTTCCCTTCCCGTAAAGTTGGTGTGACGCAGGCCCATGACATGTCCTTGCTCATGGACGCGCGGTGTTGTGTCGTCTGTGTCGACAAATACGGCAGAAGCATGGCCGGGCAAATCACCCTCACC
>QHXG01000374.1:4668-8040 GCA_003222845.1 Acidobacteriota bacterium
GTCCGCGAGCAGCCCCATATAGAATTGTTTGCAAGTTCTGTTTTTGCATTCCTCATTGCGAAGATCGTTGAGTTCTTTACGGAGACCAACGAAATTGGGATCGTCATCTATAGTATCCGCGCACGGATTCAATTTGGTCTTCGCCCAACACACATCACCGTCAAAGTCGTTGATGGGATAGCGACCCAGGAATTCCTTCACCACGTTGTGCACATCGCGAGCAGTTGGTGTATGTGGTGTGCCGGTAGCATCATTGTACGTGAGCAGGACGAACTTGATGCTGAAGGGAGAAACAGGCTGAAAAGTCACGGTGGCTTTGCAGTCCGGCGTGCCGTCGGGCTCGTTACAAGCGAGTGAGCCCTGATTAAGTCCAACTTCAAACTCCACATTGCCTTGGGTCCATGTGTCCGGTATCTCGAAAGAAAGGCTATCTTGGTCTTGGACGGCGTCGCGTTGAGGATTCTGCGTTGCAATCGTGATATTGCTGTTCGTCATCGTGCCGAACACGGATTCATTCGAGGGGTTTTTCGCTGTCAAAAAACCGGATATCTTAAGACCCTCGAAGGCAGCACTTGGAGCCTTGACATGAGCCCTAACAAAAGTGTGTTTGCCCGTAACCAACGGCACGCTATTTCTGAGATTTTGGATGCTATGTGTCACTTCCAGTCCAATCAGTTCGAGGCTGGGAATAGCAAGCACGCCGCTATTTATGTGTGCGTTGGCAAAGCCACCGGACAAGAGCTGCTGTACGGTAAAGAAATTATCGAATTTTATGCTTATCGGATATTCTTCGTTTATCATGAAAGAATCTGCAGGGGCACCGGCAACGCTCGAGACCTTCAACGTTCCTGCCAGCATCGAAAACATGGCGTCACCTCCAGTGAGTTGTGCCCAAACCACGGTTCCCGTAAGACTCGCCTGCGTCGCTTGAAACGAAAAGCTACTGGTTGGGCTACTAACAAGTACAGGAAAAACCCCGGCCACCGGCGCTTCAAGGATGATGTCCGCAGGGCTTTCGAAGGAGTAGGTTCCCGTCACCTGCTTATCATTTGCCTTGAAATTGGCCATTCCTGACGCGACACGTAACTTTAAATGCACTGCCGAAGCAATGTTTTCGAATACGATTTGCTGGCTGGACATGTTGATAGAAATTTGAGTTTGTGCTCGTGCCGTTGTTGGGCTGGCGAGGAAGATCAGCGTTGCCGCGATGAAAAATAGCGCTATCTTTTGCAATGAGTTTTTCTCAGCGAGAACTCTTCTTACGAAGGCGAGAAATCTCAGGGCTGCCGCGCTGTTAAGCGCTTTGTTTAAATCTTCTATCACTCCAACTCTGATTGCATCATCTTTTGTATCTCGCGCCTCTTTGGGAGATCTATTAGAACGGATGGAATATATGCCCGCTTGTGAACGAGTGTCAATCATGTCATGTCTCGTTTTCGGTGCGGTCTACGTAAGCAGCTCGCCAAAAAAAGCCCGGACACTCATTATTCTCAATGAAATACTCCCCATCGGTATCGCTGCAAATGATAGATAGTCTGCTGTGAATCGGCAGCGGCGAGAGTCCTTGGCGGACTATGTGAAACGAATCAGAAACCACGCGCGGCTTTCGCTTTCAGATGTTGAGAGGCAGAGCGCGCACGGTGGCTACAAGATCGCCGGGAGTTACGTTTCCCGAATTGAAAACGGCGTCGCTCGCAATCCGAGCAAAGATAAACTCATCGGTCTGGCGAAAGGGCTTGGAATGCCTGAAGAAGAAGTCTTCGTGGTCGCTCGCGGAAAGTCTTTGGATGAGCCCACTGCCCGCGAGCAAAGGCTGCTAAGTTACTTCCGCGAATTGCCGCGCGAGCGCCAAGACAATTTCATGCGCATCGCCCACACTCTACATCGTGAGCACGCTGTCGATTCGAAGAAGAAGAAAGACAAGAGAGCGGTCTAGCGAGGTTACGGCCTTAGACCAAAGAGGCCGCAACGATGACTCCAGCTCGCCTCTTAACCGCAAAGCGGTTCCGTCCTGCAGCCCAGGGTTGGCGCCGCGGCTACCCTGGGATCACAAATGAAAATGATCATCCAACCGCAAGGTGGTTGCGTCATTTCTTTTGTCGAGTCAAAAAACGGCGCAACCGCGTTGCGGTTGAGACCTCAAACAATTCCCCCCCCAGGGTAGCCGAAGCGGCAACCCTGGGCTGGACGCCGTAACCGCGTTGCGGTTTGGTACCAGGCACAACGATCGACACAGTTCGTTGGATTCACTTCGCGCTTTGATCGAGGATGCGGTAACATCTTTTCATGGCTGCAACCGAATATAGACAAGTATTGGAACACGCCAGACTCCTTAGCCCTGGGGAACAGGTTCGGCTCGTCAAGAAGCTCGCGGCGCACTTGGTGAAATCCGGCAGGCGAGTTGATCTCTCGAAAGTCGAAGGTGCAGTTGCCTATGTTGAAGGAATGCGCGCGGCCGAATCGCGCCACGCGAATGGCGGTTTGAAGACACCGAAGGAGTTTATAGCAGAACTTGAATCGTGGAAGGGCTAAATCCCATCGCAACCCCGCGCACCAACTATCTGGTTGACACTGACGTATTCATTCTCTGGCAACACCATCATCAAGTCGCCCGCAAGTTCTTTCGTCAACCACCAGGGCGAATCTACTATTCGAAGCAAACACGCAAAGAGTTGTTGCATCCGTTCCTGAGCAGTCGCGAGCGACGCCGTATCGTCCGCCTCCTGAAGCGGTTCCGACACGTCAATCCTGACCAGAGAATCGTAGCGGCTTTCTCCGACTTGCTTGCTCGGTACTCCTATTTGCGCGACCATCTGGGTGATGCCCTCATTGCCGCTACAGCCTCAGTGAAAGATTTGACCTTGGTGACCGGAAATGTGCGGCACTTCGCGCCTATCAAAGAGATCAAGGTTGTCAGATTCCCTGGAGATTTTGGCCACTAGGATGTAACTCGACCGTTTGGAACGTCATCAACGACCCGTAGCCGAGGTGAAAGCTACCCAGCGAGCTTTGGCACGAGCGCTTGCATATCGTGTCCATAAAGTCCGTCGAAAAAACCCGACTAGCCTGCGGAGCGGGCGATAGCATAAAGCCTGGGATGGAGCAGCGGAACCCCATTCGGATCGGCAATACCGTGAAATACACCACCCGAACCGTAGCGTTCCCGCTATCGCCCGCTGCGCGGGCTCGGAATATTCTTCTTGACTCGTTCCTGGGGCTCACGCCCCAGGCTTTACGCTGTCGCCTGCTCCGCAGGCTGAAGGATTGGGCCGCTCGATTGCTACGAAGCGGCCCGAGATGTGGCGATGAATCGATCGTGTCTGACAGGCTGGTCGGAATCCGCTGAATCACTTCTCGACAATATCTTTCTTC
>QHXG01000373.1 GCA_003222845.1 Acidobacteriota bacterium
CAACTTCGTCAGCCAGAAGTCATAGCCCGTATAGTCAGTGTCCGGCCCGGAATTCGGATCGCGGCGTAAGTATCCGAAGTACTGCATCAAGACAAACGCGCGATTGAACTCCTGGATATTCAGCGTCGAGTTTTCTGCCACGCGCCGTAACGCTCGCGCTCTGGCTGCGATATCAGCCGTGTTGGTCGCGCCGCCAAACTCATTCATGGCTGCATTACGATCAATTGCTGAAGGCGTCACGCCCGCGTTCGCAAAGAGCTGGTCGACAAACTGCGCCGGCTGTAATCGAAA
>QHXG01000375.1 GCA_003222845.1 Acidobacteriota bacterium
TGTGACATCGGAAAGAATTCAATCCTTTCTCCGCCGGCAGAATTGTACACCAACATCACTCTTGGGTGAGTGATCGTGCTCACTGCTGATGGAAATCCAGACGCATTCCTTAAGCACAGGCGCGGATTCGGCGTACAATTCAACGCACATCAAGTGGCACAATCAATGCGTTCTGGATGTTGAATCAACCTCTTGCGAATTATTTCCAGACGATCAAAAGGAAGTTTCTGGAGGCCAATAATGTTCGAAAAGTTTTTCAGAGACAGGAGCGAAGCCGGGCGGTTCCTCGCGGACAAACTGAGTGAATACACCGATCGGCGCGACGTAATCGTGCTGGGGTTACCGCGCGGAGGCATTCCCGTGGCTTATGAGGTCGCACAGAAACTGCATGCGCCGCTGGATGTCTTTACGGTGCGAAAGCTCGGCGTTCCCGGCCACGAAGAGTTGGCGATGGGCGCGATTGCCAGCGGTGGCGTGCGGGTACTGAATCATGACGTGCTGTCCTACATCAGGATTCCGGATGAGGAGATCGATCGCGTGGCGGCTAATGAATTGCGCGAACTTGAGCGACGCGAACGACTCTATCGCGGCGCGCGTCCTCCGCTTGAAGTGCGAGACCTCATCGTCATCGTCGTCGATGACGGATTGGCCACGGGCTCAACGATGCGAGCTGCCGTCAAGGCGCTGCGTCAAAAGGGACCGAAGCAGATTGTAGTCGCTGCGCCAGTAGGTGCTCGTGAAACTTGCGACTCGTTCAAAGATGAAGTCGATGTTGTGTGCGTATGCGCCCTGACGCCGGAACCTTTCCAGGCCGTCGGCTTGTGGTACGGAGACTTTGAACAGACCACCGACGACGAAGTGCGCAACCTGCTGACGCGTGCAGATGAGAGGCGAGGAGACCAGAGAAAAGCCGCAGCCTGAATAATCCAAAAGTGATAGTCGGGTTGACGGCGTTAGAGTACCAACTTTAGTTGGGCTCTAGTCGCGGAAACACCCAACTGAAGTTGGTACTGTAACGCCGTTAACTCGCGTCTCGCAATCGGGATCGGAGTTGGTCCAGCGTCAAGAAAACTGCTTCACCGCTTTGCGTGCGGGTCTTCCTTTCAGCCAAAACGTCTCGATGCCAATCTGGCGACGGTAGTTCGTCCGCGTAGCGATAAAGGGAGTCCCAAAGCTGCTCCATCGCTCGGAGCCGTTCGGCCACTGACATCTTCTCAATCTCTGCTGATTCGATCATATGGATACTAAAGGGAGGAGAATAGTCTCCGGCCTTTTCGCTAGGCCCTCACCCGAACCCTCTCCCAAAGGGAGAGGGCCTTATTACGAACTCATCGCTTCGGCCGCACGCCCCATGTTGGCGATGGCGGTTCTTTGGTCGCGCGTTCGACTGGATGCTCTTTGAGCATGCGCATCGCTTCTGTGACAGCGCGTTCGAGTTGGGGATCGCGACCAGCGATGATGTCCTTGGGCCAGTTCTCGACATCCACATCGGGCGCGACGCCTTCATTCTCTACCGCCCATTTTCCATTGCGCGCGAAGAAGCCACCGCGCGGTGCAATCGCTGAACCGCCGTCGACGAAGGTTGGCGTGTCGGCAGTGTGGACCAAGCCGCCCCAGGTGCGCTTCCCCACCAGCAAGCCCAGCTTTCGATAATGAAACATGTAAGGCATCAGGTCGCCGCCGGAGCCGGCCATCTCGTTAATGATCATTACCTTCGGCCCCCAAATTCCGGCTGCGGGACTGGTGAAAGGATATCGATCTCCGGCGACGTTGTTGAAATAACCATCAAAGTCACGCTGCAACACGTCAATGATGTAATCGGCCGCCGAGCCGCCGCCGTTGAAACGCTCATCGATGACCGCGCCCTTCTTATCCTGCTGCGAGAAGTAGTAACGATTGAAGCTTTGATAGCCTGGCTGCCCCGTGTTCGGCAGATAAACGTAAGCGAGTTGGCCGTCGGAAAGTTTTTCGACCTGCCGCCGATTCGATTCGACCCAGGCGCGGGTGCGTAGCGCTTGTTCAGTTGCGACCGGCACCACGACGACATGGCGTGCGCCTTCCATCGTTGGCTTGTCGTTGATGGTAAGTGAAGTCTGCCGATTCGCGGTGCCATCGAGCAGACGATAGATGTTGTCGGGCGCTTTCAGTTCGACGCCATTGATGGCCAGAATGTAGTCGCCGACGTTTACATTCGCGCCGGGCACAGCCAGCGGCGAACGCAATTCGGGGTTCCAGTTTTCGTTGTCGTAGATGCGGGTGACTTTGTAGCGGCCATTTTCGACCGCAAAGTCCGCGCCGAGTAATCCGCCCTGGACCTGCGGCACGTCGGGCATGTCGCCCCCGCGCACATATGAATGTCCGATGGCGATCTCGGCGCCCATCATGTCGATGAGATAATTCAGATCGGCTCGATGCATCACGTAAGGCAGCATCGCTCCATACATTTCTTTGTCTTTGGCCCAATCTGTGCCGTGCAGGTTCGGCACGTAGAGATAATCGCGTTGGTTGCGCCAACCCTCGTTGAAGATTTGTTTGAATTCTTCTTTCGGGTCGAGATACGTGCGCAGCGTGAAATTCAAGCGCCCCTGGCCCGCCTGTGGCGGAGTTCGATCCGAATCGACAATGAAAAGAGATGGAGCCGGAGGCCGCCCTCCGAAAGCGGCTGGACCACCACCGCCTCCACCGCCCGTGGCCGCACGATAGACCAACTTGCGGCCGTCAGCACTGACATCGTAGTCCGCAACGCTATTGACAAAGGTGCTCGCGCGGCGATCGCACAGACGATAACGAATCAACTCGCTGCCACCGCCCCCACCGCCAGGACCACCGCCCCCTTGGCCGCGCGCCGGCGCTTGCAGATAGAAAACAATTCCGTCAGTGCTCGAATGCAGCGCAGAGTACTGACGCTCGGGAACTCCGGGCACGGAAATAATTCGCTTTGGCAATCCGTCAAAGTCGACTTGCACGGTCACGGGTTGTCGTGGGCCGCGTGGCGCTTGCGTTTGTTGCTCGCCAGAAGTTGCATCGGTTCCTCCCGCGGGGACGTCACCAGCGCAAGCTCCAGGTGGTAGTGAGCGTCGACCGGTACCCACGCCTCGGTCTTCGTCACTTTCCGGCAACAATGGACTCGCATCACTCTTCTTCAGCACGACGAGATACAAACCAAAAGTTTCGTCATGATCGTAGGAAGTCATGTCCAGCCATTGCGAGCGCAAACCAAAATCAGTCGAAGCGAGAAACCATAAATACTTGCCGTTGGCGTCCCACGCCGGCCAGACTGCATCAGCCAGACCGTCGGTTACCTGTTTCGTTTCGCCGGTTTCGGCGTTGCTCACAAAGATGGCGTGATACATCGAACGCAAGCGGCTCGAATACGCAACCCACTTCGAATCAGGACTCCAAACCGGATTGAGCGTGCGCTGCGGCACCATCCAGGGATCGTTGCCGACGACTTTTGCCTTGCCGCTGGCAACGTCGAGTACCCAGACATGTAGTCCCGTGTCCGTGAAGACGAGCTTCTTCGAATCAGGCGACCAGGATGGCGTGTAATAATGCGTCGGATGGTCGAGCGCGATCTCGCGCGGCGGCGTGAGGCCGTCCTGCGCTTCGATGTCCAAACGATACTCGCCTGACTTGTCGCTGAAATACGAGATGAATTTTCCATCCGGCGACCAGGCGGGATCGCGTTCCGCGGAGCCGCCCGAATTGGTTAAATTGCGCACGTCGCCTTTCTCGGACGGGATCGTAAAGATTTCGCCGCGTGCTTCGACGACCACGCGCTTTCCGGTCGGCGAGATCGCGATGTTCGTCAAGCGATTCGACACATCTTCCCAACGCGGCATCATCCACGGAAAGTCTCCGGCCGCGGAAATGTTGACGACGTGTTCGCGGCCACTCTTCGAGTCAAGCTCGTGGATATATCCGGCCTGTTCGAAGACGATTGCGCCGGCGCCTGAATCGATTGACTTCACGTCAAAATCGGTGAACTTAGTTACCTGCGTGAGCTTCCTGGTCCCAGTATCGTAATCCCAAACATTCGCCACGCCATCGCGATCCGAAATGAAATAAACGGAATCTCCGGACCAAACGGGATCGACATCTTTCGAATCAGTCCATGGTGGGGAAACCAAGTCGTAAGTCTTAAGATCGACGATCCAAACCGGCCGGTTCTGCCCGCCCCGATAGTTACGCCGCTCTTCGTCCCAGGAGTTGTTCATGCGATACGCGATGCGCGATCCATCCGCGGATATTTTTCCCTGATAGCCGCGCGGCAGAGGCATAGGCGATTCGACGCCGCCTTCGACGGGAACAGTCCAGAATCGGGGCGCGCCGCTTGGCGACCACGTCGCGCGCGACGACGAAAACATGATCGACTTTCCATCTGGCGTCCATCCCTGCACCAAATCAGCGCCCGGATGCCATGTCAAACGTCTCGGCTCGCCGCCCTCAGCGGCCACCACGTAAACATCCATATTGCCGGCGTACTCGCCGCTGAACGCGATCCATTTTCCATCGGGCGAGAAATGCGGACTCGTCGTCTGTCCCTGGAAACTAGTGAGGCGTCGCGCGGCGCCACCTGCGCGCGGGACCGTCCAGATGTTCTGCGCATAAGCGAAGGCAAGCTGCGTCGCGCTCACGGTTGGACTGCGCAACAGCCGCGTGCCATTTGAATTTTGGGCATGTACCTCGACGAAGAGTTTAGGCCCGGCGATCTTGACGCCAACGAAAGCGACTGCGAAGCACGCGATTAAGAGAAAGGGAAGGCGGCGAACGAAGCTCGCCTCAGGGCTATGATGCAGCATGAATTGTCCTCCAGAAAAACCGGATAGGTTTGCGATGCTTCTTTTAGCATGAAGCGAAGCGGAGAGCAACGGGATTCGGAGTTCACGGTGTTTAGAGTACCGACTTTAGTCGGGCTTTTGTCTTACTACCGGAAGAGCCCGACTGAAGTCGGTACTCTAAACACCGTCAAGCTGGACCATCGCCGCCAATGAATCAGCTTCGCTAATAACGCGCGATGAATGTCCCTTGCCAGTTGTGTCTTCGACGATTAAGACGCTGCCAACGGCAAACCGTCTCGTCTCTCCATCACTGGCCGTAACCTCCCATTCGCCCGATATCACAAAGAACAGATTGCGCGCCGATGAAGGATGCCAATCGCTCGCCCAGCCTGCGGGCGCGTTCATGAAACGAACCTGAGACGCAGGCCAGAAAGCAGACAAACTCAACGGCGGAGCCGGCGGCACGTAATCAGTCAACATCAAACCTATTTCGACTTCTTCGAAATGTGATTCGCCAAATTCGTCTGTGTAGAGGTGCGTGTAAGTAGTCATTTAGACGATCTGCCGACGTGTCGGTTCCGAACTCGCTCAAATCTATTATTTCAGGAAGGATGGTGGCGACTGGATGCGAAAAATGAACTTCAATCGCCCGAAAGATTACGCAGAGCTTCTTCTCTGCTTGGTCCTTGACTGGCGACTTCAAACTCGCGGCATTGAGCGATATGCCATTTTCCTTCCTTCCACACAGTTGCAGTGAATGTCTCCTTCATATTCGCTCCTCGGTATTATAAGGCGTATCTCTGGCGGCATTATAACTCAAAGTCTTGGACGACTGTCTTAACAATCATTAGTTAATACACTGTCCGGCTTGTGCAGAAGTGAAGAGTATGTTTCTAACGATGGTAGCCTGATCGAGACCGGCATTTTGCACGATGTCGGCCTTCTCCTCTACGCTTGACATGCCACGACGGGGCGCATAGATTGACTCTCCCGAACGAGCCTGCGAGGGATACCGACCTTTCGTGGTTAGCCTTAAGTCCAATCGCGTTTGCTGCTTGATTCTAAGACAGGAGTTGATCGTATGAGACTGCATAAGACGATTCTTAGTGCGATAGTGATGTTAACTTTCGCCTCCGCAGTATGGGCCCAGACTGGCCGTAGCATGCACGTTGATTTGAAAGAAACGCGGCTGGCAAACGGGCTGCGAGTGATCACCGTCGAAGATCACAACGGGCCGGTCATCGCCGTCAACGTGACTTACAACGTCGGCTCGCGCAACGAAAAGCCCGGCCGCACCGGATTTGCACACTTGTTCGAGCACATGATGTTTCAGGGTTCCGAAAATGTCGGCAAGTCGGAACATTTCATCCTGATTCAAAACAATGGCGGCACGATGAACGGCACGACCAACGAAGATCGTACCAATTACTTTGAAGCGTTGCCGTCAAATCAGCTTGAGCTGGCGCTGTATCTGGAATCGGATCGCATGCGCAGCCTGGCGGTGAATCAGGAAAATCTCGACAACCAACGCAACGTAGTGCAGGAAGAGCGCCGCATCGGTTTGGACAATGCGCCTTACGGAAAGAGCGGAGAGATTCAACAGGAGTTGATGTACGACAATTTCGCTTACAAACACGACACGATCGGATCGATGGCTGATTTGAATGCCGCCTCAGTCAAGGACGTAAGCGCATTCTTCAAAATGTATTACGCACCGAATAATGCGGTGCTGACGGTGGTCGGCGATTTCAAGACCGCTGACGCCCTCGCCACTGTTAAGAAATATTTCGAGAACATTCCGCGTCAACCCGATCCACCGACGGTCGATATGACTGAGCCGGAACAAAAGGCCGAGCGTCGCACTTCAGTTGACGACGTGCTCGCGCGCGCGCTGCGGGTGGCTATCGCCTACAAGACATTGCCCGGCAACACGGCGGACTTTTACGCGTTGCAAGTGCTGGCTAACGTTCTGGGCGGCGGTGGTGGTGGCGGATTCGGTGGAGGTGGAGGCTTTGGAGGTGGAGGTGGCGGTAACAGCTCGCGCCTCTATCAGAAACTGGTTAGAGACCGAGAGATGGTCACCACCGTCAATAGTAATTCTCAGGAAACTCGCGGTGTTGGCGGCTTTCATGTGACCGCGACGTTGCGAGGAGGCGTGAAAGCTGAGGATGTCGAAGCCGCGATCTATGAAGAGATTGCTCGGGTCCAAAAGGAACCGATTGCCGATTGGGAATTGCAGAAAGCCAAGAACGCCGCGCGTCGAAACTTCATCAACGGTTTGCAGAGTTCTCTGGCGCGCGCCAACTCGATTGGCCAGTACGCCGTTTACTATAACGAACCGAATCTCATTAATACTCGCGTCGACAAAGTCGCGGCCGTTACCAAAGAAGACGTACAGCGCGTTGCCAACAAATATCTGGCGCCGACGAATCGCACCGTGGTCATCACGGTTCCGAAAGGCGGAAGCCGAGGCAATCCACCGTCGCCTGCCATGCAACCGCCGGTTATGCAATAAGAGGAGGATGGACCCATGAAGAACTTTGCAAACATGAAAATGAAATCGCTGACGACGGTGATAGCCATCGCTTCTTTTGCAACCGCAGTTTGCGCGCAGGGCCCCATGCAGCAGCAAACCGGGACCATGAAGGGGGCCGTTATCAAAGGGCGCGCTCCGGTCAACAAACAGATTTTGCGCGTCAATCTTCCGAAAGCTCAGGAAGCAACTTTGAAGAATGGTCTGCGGGTCATGGTGCTGGAGAGCCATCGCGTGCCCACCTTTTCGATGGAGATGGTGGTGATGAGCGGCGGCCTTTTCGATCCGTCCGACATGCACGGACTGGCAGGCGCCACGGCCACCCTGCTGCGCGAAGGAACTGCGAAACACAATAGCCGCGAACTCTCGGAACAATTGGACACGATTGGCGCGACGATTAATGCCAATTCCGGTTTGTCGTCCGTTACTACCAATATTACGGCGTCGGGTCTGGTCGAGAATTTCGATCAAGTGCTCGATCTCTTCACGGAAATAATCCGCACGCCGAAATTTCCCGCCGAGGAAGTCGACAAATATAAGTCGCGCACGATCTCAGCCCAGCAGTTTGTGCGCGGCCAGGCTGCTTTTCTGGCGCAGGAACGGCTGAATCAAGCAATTTATGGAACGCATCCGGCAAGTTTGGTCTTGCCGCCCGCCGAAGCGATCAAGAAGATGACGCCGGCGGACCTGATGCGTTTTCACGATGATAACTACGTTCCCAACAACGCCATGCTGGCGATTGTCGGCGATGTTAAGCTCAAAGAGATCATGCCAAAGCTTGAACAGGCCTTCGGCGATTGGAAGAGTGGCGCGGCACAGAAGACGACGATTCCAGCAGTGCCCGCGCAAAATGCTTCGAAGATTTATCTGATCAATCGTCCTGGCTCAGTCCAAACCGTCTTTCAGATCGGAAGCCTGGGGATCGAGCGCACGGATCCTGACTATGCGGCGATGGCTGTCATGAATCGAATTCTTGGCGGCGGCGGCTCTTCACGTCTGTTCCTGAACATTCGCGAGGACAAGAGTTACGCCTACTCGGTCGGCAGCAGTTTCAATTCTTCGAAGTATCGGGGGACGTTCGTCGCCAACGCCCCCGTGCGCACCGACGCCACCGAAGGCGCGCTGCGAGAATTCATGAACGAATTCAAGCGCATCCGTGATGAGAAAGTTTCGCCGACGGAATTGGAGAATGCGAAACGTTCAATCGTGGGCGCGTTCGCGCTTTCGCTTGAGAATCCGGGAGCACTCTTGCAGAACATCATCACGCAAAAGCTCTATGATTTCCCGGCCAGCTATTGGGACACGTATCCGCAAAAGGTCGAGAGTATCAGCGCCGACGATGTCCAACGCGTCGCGCAAAAATACATCGACCTAAATCATCTGCAAATCGTTGCGGTAGGCGACGCTTCAAAGACGCGCGAAGTGTTAGCGAAGTTTGGCAGCGTGGAGGAGTACGACTCGGACGGCAAGCCGGTGCGCACGGCGTCTAAACAGGAATGAGATTTCATCGGAGAGCGCTGCTACCGCCAGTTACAATTGGGAAGGAGGCGGTTCCCCAACCTCCTTCCCATTAGGTTCGTTACTTGATTCAGTAGGTTCCGGCGTGCAGGGCGTTGATGACTTCAGCTTCTTGATTAGCCGGGAGTTGACCCACCCAAGACTTGGTAACGATCCCCTTATCATTAACCAAGAGCAACGTAGGAGTCCCTGTTACTTGAAGCTGACCAAGAGACGATTGCCTTATGTTTGCGATTTGCACGCCTAAGCTGCCGAGATACCTCCTACTGTCGTCAATACTACCCGGCAGTGCCGCAACCAGCTTCGTGCTTCTTTTCGCGCCAACTGACGTGGTTAGTCGTCGGTAGAATTCAGCGCTGTCGGAACAGAAATGGCAACCGTCCCTCAGTACCAAAACAAGCGTTTGTTTGTTCCTCCGCCAGTTGACATCAGATAACTGGACAGCCGAGCCTACCACGGACGCTTCGGTCTTTGTGGGTCTGGAGACGCGAAAGGGTTGGAACAACGGAATGGTCATGACTGCGGAATTGCCGGCGACCGCGAGATCGAGGAAGGATGTTGGTTTGGTATTGTTTTGACCCTGCGTGCTTTGACCGCGAACAGGGATAAAGTCCCACGCCCAGCGACCCACATGCGCGTGTCTCGCGTCCTCAACCTTCGCGCGATAGCGAAACTGATTGCCATACTGATCAGTCCGCCTCGACTCTTTGTAGTTAAGTGAAATCGAATCAACCTCAAGCTCCGGCAATGTACGCAACTCCCACGGCTCGGAGATGCCATTGTGGTTTGTGTCTTGCCAGAGACGCAGCGAAGTGAAGATCACGTCTTGGTCATCGATCACGCCGTCGCCATTACCACCGTTCTCTGCTTTGTCATACTCAGCCAGGGCGAGGAAACCATTCGGCTTGACGCCTGCGGGTGGCACGGGCTGTGGCGTAAAGGTCCCGAATAACTCCGTACCATCGTCAATGATTCCATTGTTGTTTCGATCAAGGACTAGAAAGGCATCATCGGAGCCCGGCGATGTCCAGGATATGAGATGTTGTGTGCCATGTCCGGTCAGGTCAAACCAGACACCGTTGGCGCCATCAGTAAGATCGAAGCCATTACCTTCTACATCAATCACGATGG
>QHXG01000364.1:0-403 GCA_003222845.1 Acidobacteriota bacterium
CGGCCCTGCTGTCATTTAGTGAATAGCTTGCCGGTGCCCGAAATGTTCCATCGCCAACACCGAGCAGCACACTAATCTGGGGATTAACAGCGCTGCCATTACCCACCGCGAGATCGAGGTGCCCGTCCCGATTAAAATCGGCGGTCACAATTGAGGTGGGCCTCCCCGCAGCGGAGCTCACAGCGGATCTGAATGTGCCATCGCCATTTCCCAGTAGCAGGTTTATGTTTCCTGAGTCTCCATTCGCGGTCGCCAAATCGAGCTTACCGTCGTGGTTGAAATCTCCAGCCACGATTGCCACCGCTCCAGGGCCTACTGGGGAATCAATCGGCGGCCGAAACGATCCATCACCCTTCCCGCGAAGCAAGCTTACCGTATTGACATTGGTAACAACGGCCAAATC
>QHXG01000364.1:415-1768 GCA_003222845.1 Acidobacteriota bacterium
CGGAACCAGGGCCTTCGGTCCTGGGCCAGTTGGATAACTGACTGCCGGGCTAAATTTGACGTTTTGCGCGGCCACGCCTCGCACAACGGTCACTAGAGTGAACGGCAGAAGGAGAAGACAAACCACAGGGCGAAAGCGATTGGATACCGGCCACCTCGCAAGGTCGAAGAATTGGCTTAGCGAAGAAGCATACCTATTGGTCCTATGGGTTCTGACTCGATTCATAATGCAGCCTCTTGAATTAATGGCTCCCGCCTTTTCGTTAAGGTCCGAACCTGGTTCGATACTCGCCTGAAGTAATGAACGCCTTGACCATCTCGGACTTTTGAAAGTCCCCGCTGAATTGATTCAGCTTCTGCAGCCAAAAGTCGTAACCGGAAAAGTCGGTGTCCTGACCTTCGTTGGGATTGCGCCGCAGGTACCCGAAGTATTCCATCAGCACGAAGGCGCGATTGAATTCAGAATCGTAGAGTTTCTGATTCTCGGCGATCTGTCGCGACGCTTGCCCGCGCGCGGACGTGTTGCTCGTGTCCATCGCGTTGCCGAACAGCCCAATCGCCGCTGCTCGCTCGTTGGCTGACAGCACGTTGCCCGCGTTCAGGTTCAACTTATCGACAAACTCTGCCGGCGTTAGCGTGATCGGAAACGCCGTGGTGAAGCGCGGCCGTTGCACGAACTGCGCGACGAAGCTCTGCTTGTTGTTCTCGAGCACTGTGTCCCAACCGGCTTGTCCCACGACTACGTCCTGACCGATCTGCTGAGTGTCGGGAAGGAATTCATTGAGGCGCACAATTGGAACTAAGACTTGATGGGTTCCGCCAATCGTTGAGACGCCGTTAGTGTCACCGTAGGCGATCTTATAGAGGTGTTCGACCAGACCGGCGGTTTGCTGAAACTCGATTGAAAGATAGAAAGCCGACGAGACGTTGATTCTCTTAGAGTCGATGCAGGCCTGATCAGCGCCGCATGAGGTAATCTGGTTGCTCCAGAAATTGTAGCCGAACGCGTCCGGCTCGCGGTCCAGAAAATCGAGGTAGTGCTGATGGACGAAGTAATCGGTGTTGCTCACGTTGCCGGGAGTCACATTTAGTAGCGCCACTGCTAATTGACCAGCCGTGTTCCCTGCCAGATCCGGTCTGGTATCGCCGTTAAGATCGACAGCAACTACGGAGACGCTAGTCATGCCGCTGGCCAGAACTCCGACATTCTGAAATGTGCCGTCACCATTTCCGAGCAAAACTGTAAAGCCTCCACTGAACACGCCCGATGACACCAGGTCAACCTTTCCGTCGCCGTTGAAATCAGCAACCTTCAAATCTACTGAAGTACTAACGTGGGGTTGAGCCGAGGGAG
>QHXG01000364.1:1791-3504 GCA_003222845.1 Acidobacteriota bacterium
TGCCTTTCAGAAACGTTACGGATTCGTCGGCAACTACGATGTCAGTTTTTCCGTCTCGATCAAAGTCTCCGACAACAATTGAGTAAGGTCCGGACCCGTCTCCAAGATTGGTGCCCGTTGTGTCGATCCGCGGTCGAAATGTGCCGTCACCATTGCCGAGCAGGACGCTTACAACCCTGGGGTCAATGCTGTTCTCGTTTCTGCTTAAGCCGGCCAAATCCATCCTGCCATCAAGATTGAAATCTCCCGCCGCAAACACGCGCAGATATTTCAGTGGAAAAGCATAGCTTTTTGTGCTTTGAAAAGTTCCGTTGCCATTGTTGAGCAATACTGTCAGGCTGTTATTGGCATTTGGCATTACGAGGTCCGGTTTGCCGTCATTATTGAAGTCGGCGGCAAGGAGGTGCGCACCGGGAACCGCATAATTCGCTGGCGGCTCAAATGATCCGTCTCCCTTTCCAAAGAGAATGCCGACTTTGCCGGGGTAGGAAAAGCCGATGGCAAGATCGAGCTTGCCATCGCGATTGAAGTCATTCGCGATGATGTAGTAAGGAGCTGCGTCAAGATGATAAGTTATCGGCGCTTTGAGGGTGCCGTCGCCGTTGCCTAACAACATTACAAGGTTGTTGTTGGTTACATCACCCGCGACCAAATCCGTTTTTCCGTCGCCGTTGAAATCGCCTGAAGCGACAACATATGGATGACCGGCTGGATAGGTGACGGGAGAAGTAAATTTAACACCCTGTGCGGCCCCGCTTTGAGCGACACTCATTAAGAGAATCAGCACGAAAAGACCAAACGTCGGGCGAAGGAGGATGGTTAGCGGAACGCGTCCCGACATCGAGAAATCGCTTGCGCGAAAAACGATATCCTGTCTAGGTTGCGCAATCTTGTTCGCAGGTCGAAGCATAATGATCTCCTTCCTTTTGAATTGATGATTTTCGGGGTGTTGACTGAAGGTGGGGGAATTCACCGGACAGAGAGTGGAATTTCTCCTCACATCCGTCAAAACAAATCTCGTCGGGACTCTAGCATACTTTAGACGCTTCCTTCTAAGCCGAGCCCACGAACAGTCAAGCGGAAATCCTCTGAAAGAGCAAAGTGGTAAGGGCTAAGGGCTAAGGGATCGCCTGGTAAGGGGACATCTTTAACACTTCCCTGGTACTCGTCGCGCTTTTGACGCGTCGCGCTTTTGACGCTTTGCCTATTGTCCCTTGCTCCTTGCCCTTTGCCCTTACCAGCGTAGCGGCGCTGCTGGAATTGGGCGCCGGCTTCGATCCGGAATTCACTGGCGTCGAAAACGTTTATCTGAGTGCGTCGCCCCGGTAAGGTAAATATCTCCGCGGTGATCGAGTGCTACCGCATTGGCCGTTTCCCGGCTACTTCCGCCGAACCGCGTTGAATAGCTCACGTTGTTTTCGGCCGGAGCAAGTATGGTGATAAAGGCGTCAGCAGGTGGTCCAAAAGGAGGATATTCGTCTTCTTCTTGCTCAGCGCATTTTAGTGGATGGAGCGTTGGAAAATCCAACGAATAAGTTTGCCCAACGACAGTGGCAGCGCCCGTCGCGTCAACCGCAATTGCGCGCCCTTCGTCATACGAGTAACCGCCGAGAAAGGTTGAGTAAACGAGTGACGAGCCCGTCGAGTCGATCTTGGTTACAAAGGCGTCCTGATCGGAGTAGACGTAGTAGCCGTCATGAAAAGTCGAATGGA
>QHXG01000365.1 GCA_003222845.1 Acidobacteriota bacterium
TTGAGATTACGGCGCAGGTAGCCGTGGTCTGGAGCCCGGTGAATAGAAGCGTACTGAACTGAATTGAACAACTGGTGAGGAGTATCGCCCGCCGGTGTTCAAGATCATCCCATCCGTTCCTCGACCGCCCCAGACAATCATCTCGCTGCCGGTCCAAATTGCCGTGCCCTTTCCAACCGGCGCGTTCTGGTCACAGGTCGCTACCCAACTATCGGTGGTGGGTCTATATCGCCCGCCATTGAAATACGAAGTGCCGTTGCTGCCTCCTCCTCCCCAAATGATCATTTCACTGCCAGTCCAAACCGCAAAGTGACCGCCACGAGGAGCAGGGGCGTTCGTTGTACCTGTGGCGGTCCAACTGTCGGTGCTCGGATTGTACCTGCCGCCAGTGTTTATCACGTTGGCAGACGATCCGCCCCAAACAATCATTTCACTCCCGGTCCAGACTGCGCTGGGACTGTAGGCGGTAGGTGCGTTCGTTGTGCTCGTGGCGGTCCAAGTGTCAGTGCTGGGATCGTATCTGCCGCCCAGGCTACCCCCGCTGATCTTTACAATCATTTCACTGCCAGTCCAGACTGCGGAATAATATGAAGTTCTTGGAGGGGGGGCATTAGTGGTGCTGATGGCCGTCCAGGTGTCCGTCCTGGGGTTGTATTTGCCGCCAGTGTTCAGAATGCCGGTAATGTTATTGTGCCCACCCCAAACAATCATTTCGCTGCCGTCCCAACATGCGAAGTGTACACTACGCTGGTCAGGTGCATTCACAATGCTGATGGGGGTCCACGTGTCAGTGCTGGGATTATATCTGGCGCCATCGGAAAGATAGGCGCCGTTGCTCGTTCCGCCCCAGACAATCATTTCAGTGCCGGTCCAAACTGCGGAATGATCAGCGCGCGGCGTAGGCGCATTCATGGAGTTGATTGCCGTCCATGTATCTGTGGTTGGATTGTATTTAGCGCCCGTGTTTACTGGGTCCTTAAAAAGGGATGTGTCGTAGCCGCCCCAAATGATCATTTCCGTCCCGGTCCACACCGCCGAGTGTTCAACGCGCCCGGTGGGCGCATTCACAGTGCTGGTTGGAGTCCAACGATCATCCAGACAAGTTGGCGGAACCGGAGTTGGTATGGGTGTTGGCGTGGGTGTCGGACTGAAAGGTGTTGGCGTTGGCGTCGGTGTAGAACTTGGAGTTGGAGTCGGAGTCGGACCGGGTACTTGTACTTCGAACGCGCCGATATCAACCGTGCCGTTGAAGATGCGGCTGAAGCCGGGGCCGCGTTGGTCGGTTGTCAAAGGATTACCGTTTTGGTCCACGGCCAAAGCGTTGCTGCCAGCGTCGATCGCCGGACTGCCGGGCAAGAGGGCGTGAGTCTGTGTGGGTCCGCCGTTGTTTGCAATCGCAGCAAGGCCGGCGCCGACGTTCGTTAGGTTGTGTGCGGCAGCGCCGGTGAAACTCGCGCCAGAAGTATTGCCGATCAAGTTGTAGTCCTGCGAGTTGAAGGTGCCGAACAAGTCCGGGCCACTGACATTTCCTGTGTTACCCGCGACGATCGTATTACTGATGTTAACGAGGGCCATGCCATCATAGATGCCTCCACCATTGCCGGCTCGGTTGCCTGTCATCGTGCTGTTCGTAATCGTGACCGTTGCGCCGTCGTTGTTGAGGATGCCTCCACCACGACCGCCAGAACTATTGACGGTATTTCCGCTCACCGAGCTGTTGGTGACTCTCATCGTGCCATTGTTAAAAATACCAGCGCCGCCGACGGTGTTGCTGTTATTGCTCACTGTGCTGTTCGTTAGCGTGAGGCCGCCACTGTTGAGAACGCCGCCGCCGCTGTTGCCACCCACCGTGTCATTCAACAACGTGAGAGTTCCGCCACTAGCGTTGAAGACAGCGAAACCGTTGACAGTCGTATTCGCGCTTATCGTGCTGTTCGTAACTGTAAGCGTGCCGCTGTTGACCAATGCGGCGCCATTCGTTCCGAAGGGCAGATTGCCATTTGAGATCGTGATCCCGGAGATATTCGCCGTTCCCCCGCTTTGAATCGTGAAGATACGAAAGTTGGGAGTTCCATTAGCGATGCTACGCTGTACAGTTAATTGACTCACGCCGGGTCCGTTGATGTTGACCTTGTGGATGATGTCGGGCAATGGACTGACTAAACTGATCGGGCTCGCAACATTGCTGAAGTTGATGTTGATCGCGCCGCAATGAAGTAGCGCGTTTGCTTCCTGAATCGCAGCCCGCAAGGTGCAAGCGCCTCCCGCGGAAGCGCACACTCCGTCAGCGGGTGTGGCATCACTCGCGTCGCCGTTATCGTTTACTGTCAACGTAGTTGGGCAAGTCGCCCGCGGCGTAGGCGTTGGTGTCGGCGTGGGCGTCGGTGTCGGCGTGGGCAAAGGCGGCACTGGACCAATGCCCAAGGTGATGGCGTCAATCTGGAATTGCCCCGGTCCGGTATGAAACTCGGGGATTACCTCCAAAAAGTAGAGGCGGACTGTCTGTCCTGCAAACGCAGAAAGATCGCTGCCACGAATCCGCCAGCCGGTGTCGTGTCTGCCGAGAGTCGTCCCGGTCGAGAACGTGTAGAGCGTCGTAAGCACGGAGTTGGTGCTCGGATCGCGCAACTGTACGCTGAAGGTTCTCGCGACGGTCGGGCTGCTGGTTGAGTAACACGGGCACGTCGGGCAGCAAAAGATCCATTGGATTCGATCCTTCCAGGTGATGTAGCTCGTCCCGTTGGGAACAGTTATATCCTGGTACATCCGATACTCCATCGGCCCCGCGCCATCAAAGCCGTTCCATGCGTCGTAGAGTCTGTCTGGGGGAGAAATAGGTTCAAACCAGGTGTCATAAAGGTCCCCCAAGTGACTCACCATCCAGTCCTTGTATGGAGTCCCAATTCCGCCCGTCGACGCGGTTGAAACGTTCCACGCGGCGAAGTCACCTGACTCGAAGCTCCCGTTCATTCCACAGAGTACGCTGAAGTTCCATGATTGCGTACCGTTTTCTCCGCCGTTGTAATAACTGACTGTCAGCGTGAAATTGACATCCGTCGCGGGAGCCATACCTGAGGCCAGGGTGATCGCAAATGGAGTGTTGTTTGCAGCTCGGACACCGAAACCACTCAGGTCAGGATATGAAGAGGACCCGTTCATGATCGAGACCCCTGACGTTGAAGTCTTCAGCGTAGCGGTAATACCGCTTGCCGCTGACATCCCGGTGTTAACCAAAGTGATAGTGAGATTGCCGCCTTCGCCGGGCTCAATCACTCCATTTCCATTGCCGCCATAGTCAGTTTTCGAAATCGATCCAATTTCGAGAAGTGCCGTTGCTACTGCCGGCCCGAAGCGCTTTCGGTATTCAGGCGAGGTGATGAATGCCTTGACCATTTCGGCCTTCTGGTAATCGCCGTTGAATTGATTCAGCTTTTGCAGCCAGAAATCGTAGCCAGTGTAGTCGCTGTCCGGCGTATCGTTTGGGTTGCGGTGCAGGTATCCGAAGTACTGCATCAACACAAACGCGCGGTTGAACTCAGCCGCGTAAAGGTTCTGGTGCTCGGCGATCTTTCGCAGAGTTTGCTCGCGGGCAGTCAGGTTCGCCGTGTCAACGGCGTTGCCAAACAGATTAATTAGCGCCGCCCGCTCGGATGCTGATAATACGCTGCCGGCGTTCTGGTTTAGTCTGTCGACGAAGTCTGGGGGGCTCATCGCTGTTGGGAATGCTGCCGTAAAGCGAGACCGCAGGATGAACTGTGAAGTGAACTCCTGCTTATTATTCTCAAGCACTTGTTCCCAACCGGGTTGCAGGACGACCACGCCGCGGCCAATTTGTTGCGCGTCCGGCAGGAATTCACTGAAGCGAATGACGGGCACCGATAACTGATGGGGGCCATTGTTGGTTCTTGTGCCGGCATCGGCTCCGTAAGCCGCCTTGTACATGCGCTCAACCAGAAAGCCGGTCTGTTGAAATTCGATCGAGAGAAAGAATGCCGCCGAGACGTTGATGCGCCGCGAATCCAGGCATGATGGTCGCGGGCTACAGTCATTGATCTGACTGGTCCAGAATGCGAGCCCGGCTGGATCAGGATCGCGATTGAGAAAGTCGAAATAGTGTTGGCGGACAAAGAAGTCCGAAAGGTCCGCCGGATTCCTTCCGGTGGAAGTATCGTTGTCAATGATGGTCACCGTCGCGCTTGATTGCGCGCCGAGTGATGCGCCAGAACCGTTGTTGAGACTGATGGTGAAGGTCTCGTTACCTTCCGCGTAGGAGTCGTCAACAATCGAGACAGAAACTGCTTTCGATGTTTCGCCCGGGGCGAACTCAACTATCTCGATCAGGGGGCTGTAATCACTGCGCGAAGAGGCTCTGGCATTGGTCTGCGTTACGGCGGCGTCGCTTGTTGCCACATTAACAGTGGCGTTGCTCGTAGTATCACCGGAACGGCTCAAAGTGATGTTGACCTGGCCGGCGCCTTCGTTGACGCTGTAGTTCGACGAGGTGAATTGAACGGTCGTGCGCGGAGCGAAGACTACGCTCGGCGCATTGGTCAAACTCTTCGGACTCAACTCCGACGTCAAAGCATCGATGACGTAAGGATCAGGCTCGCCTCCGGAAATTCCCACGACTGGATTAAGGTTCCTATTCCCCGCGCCATAACGAGTTGTAATCCTGCCATCATTGCGCAATTCAATTTCAAAGTTGATAGGGTCCCCGCCCCGGCAACCAACATACGGCGCCGGGTTACACGGCACACCCTGCCAACGAAAGATGATTGTTGAGGGATCGGGCCGAACGACGTAGACGTCGGCGTCAGGTCGCTGGTCCTTTCCAAGATAGATATCGTCCCACATGCCAGCGATCATTTTGAATTGCGATAATTCGTTCACCGAACCGGGCACATCGTCAGCATCTCCATTGCTTCGCCTCGGCGGTGTCGAGAAGTAAAG
>QHXG01000848.1:0-2275 GCA_003222845.1 Acidobacteriota bacterium
TGAAAGTGAGAGGCTCCGACGAAGTTGATGGCCGCGGCGTTAAGTGCCGGGCACAGCCAACCCCTGAGCAAAATATTGTCAGGGCCCCGATTACCATGCCGATAAATCTCATCATTTCTCTAAATAACGACCAGTCATCGCGGGGGCTCATAAGCAGAATGAAGTAGCCCATACGCAGATGTTGAGAAAGAAAAGCACCCACTAAGCATAGCTGAGGATGATAGTGACTAACCACTTTTTCGACATGACGATTTTGCCTCCATTACTTGACGACGAACCATTTAGCGATCGGTACGCGCGAGCTTGGACATCCTTGTAGACGAACGAGGGCCGCAGATATTGCAGAGTTTCTTTTACGAGACGAGTGTGCGCTTCCGCAGTAAGAGACAACGGCCATTCTGGCCATTAGACCGACGCCGCGCGGACTTTGATCACGATTTCTTCGTCCCAGGAGTCGGCTTTGTCGATCTCGTCATACCTGAGAAGATCGCGTAAACCATAGTTGCAATAGACAATTGCTTTCATGTGGACTACCGGGGCCGGCGCCATGGCAGGCTCCACAGTCCGCGCACCGAGAGGATGGCGGAGAAGAGCCCGGTCACGCCGATCGCGATCAGCGTCCAGACGAAGAAGAAGTGTCCGCTGGAATTGCCGATGCTGCTGGTAACGCCGACGCCCTTCCCCTTCATGTGGGCGATGGGGACGACCAACGAAAAGAGCCCCCCGAGGAGGGTGATGATGTACCCCGATCGCCGTTCAGCGAGCACCAGCGTTCCGTACAGCCAGACGACAAAGATGGGCACCGCAGTGAGGTTTGTGAGCTTTCCCGGCTCCATCCCCCGGACGATGTCGTCCGCCAGGTGAAACGTAAAGAAGAGGATCGAGAGCAGAGACGCGATGGTTAACATAACGCTGTGTTTCATTTGATATTCTCCTTGTTAGATTTGTGTGTGCCTCTCAGTGAGGCACATGATCGGTTGACCGTATTCGATTGGAGTGGCACGGCGAAGGCCGAGAAACAAAAGCACCGACGCAATCGCGAACAGGATCAGATTGCCCATGGAACATCACGCGTTATCGCCCACCGTGAAAATGCAAACGGGTGCTAAATCCCGCAACCAGGCTGAGGATAAAACCTGCCCAGATCTGCCGGTTTAGTCTCTTCATGAATTTATCCTTACCACAGAGTCTAAGGCGCCGTTGCGAGGTATAGACTTCGCCTTATATACATTTGTGAAGCGAACCCGGATTAGCGATCACTCGTCGCTGTGCCAGGAAGGAACCTGTGGCGATGAACAGACCAAAGCACATGCGCCAAAGATGCCGCGAGATTCGCTGCCTACCGAAAACACCGCCACGCACGAGCATGCGAACGTCACCGGCGGCAGCAAGTAGGACCACGGAACCAAGGAAAAGGATCATCCCAACAGGAACTCCAGGTTTTGGCGGAATTGACCCACTAACTATTCTTAAGCCATCGGTCACGATGGGAACTCCGACCACCAAGCCAAACAGAAGAGCACCCCAATCAAAGATGGTCGTTTCCCCTTCGCGCCTTCTGGCGGTCAGCCATCCCGTGGTCACCAGATATAACGCAGAAGCGCCGCCGAAAACATTGCCCAGTAAGGCCGCGGTTGAGGCCATCGTCAGCATGGAGATGAAAAATATGTTTCCAGCCATGCGATGCCGGGGGGAACCTTTGCGGAACGAGATTGCGGCGACGCCAGACAGTAACCCCACGACGCCACCGCAAATGTGAATGACTAATATGGGCAAACGCATCTTAAGACCCAGCTCCTGACCCGGACTGTTTGACCCATCTCTCTTCATTCACGCCAAACACAAGTAGCCAGAAGATCGTTGCGGCTGAGCCTAACAGACCGAAGAGTGCGGCGATGGGAAACGCACGGTATCCAAGCGACGGGTAAAGGAAGGTCAGCCAGCCTAAGCCTGCAACGAACGACAAAGCTCCCAGCCAGCGCGGCAGAAACGTTGAGCGGAAAACCAAATAGCCGCCCAGGAGAGTTGAGAATCCGAAAAATGCCAAAGCCGCACCAGCGCCCTGATCATTCACTTTAAGGAGAATGAGCGCCACGGACTGCAATTGTTCCGCACTGAATCCTTCCAAAGCCGCCGGGCGTCCCAGCACGAACAACGGAGCGATATAGAAAACCCGTGCGAAGGTCTTGATGATGCAGCCGGTGACTTCCAGGAAGAGCGCCAGCAAAGCGACGGTTCTGTTTACCGGGTTCAACAATTGATAGAAGAGCACTGC
>QHXG01000848.1:2318-2515 GCA_003222845.1 Acidobacteriota bacterium
AAACAGGCCTTTGTGCGTCAGGATGTTGGTCGCCGTAGCCGCAGCGTCACTGAAGTCGATAAGTCTTTCGCTGACGATGCCCTGAGCGAATATTCCTGTCAAGATTGTGAGCAGAAAAAACAGACCTGTCATGCGGGCGAGGAAACGTGGAGAAGACGGGGTGATGCGTGATGTCATTGGTCCTCCAGTAAATCGTG
>QHXG01000366.1:0-5329 GCA_003222845.1 Acidobacteriota bacterium
AACCACGCTATATCAACTGGCACTGTTCGTTCTACTGATTGCTGCTGCTCTTGCAAGTGCGCAGCAGGAGATCCCGCGTGAGTGGATCGATACGGACACGGGGCATCGCGTCATTCGCTTATCGGACGAACCGGGCAGTGCCAGCCTCTATTTTCATCAAAATCCCTATACGCCTGATGGCCAGAAATTGATTATTACGACACCCACAGGGCTATCCGCGATTAACCTGAAGACGCGCGCGATCGAAAAGATCGTCGAAGGTCGCGTCAACGTGATCATTGTGGGCAGAAAAACCGGACAGGTTTATTACACAAAGTCGGTGAGAAATAACAACTCCTTGACCGTCACCGTCTATGCCACGGACCTCAATACCAAAGCCACGCGCGAGATTGTGAAATTGCCCCCCGGCGCGTCCGTCTCGGCAGTCAATGCGGACGAAACGCTGCTCGCCGGAATTATTGATGACAAGAATGCTGCAGCCATTAAGGCAGGCAGGCCACCGGGACCGCCTCCGGCGTCGCGCGGGGACGCTTATCCAGGCAAAGGCGAGATGATGGAGAACCGCCTGGCCGAACGAAGGCCACTGCAACTCATCAGCGTTAACACGAGGACCGGCGCGGTTAAGACGCTGTTGCGTGGTACTGACTGGTACAACCATATTCAGTTTTCGCCAACCGATCCGAAGCTCTTGATGTTCTGCCATGAAGGCCCATGGCACAAGGTCGATCGCACCTGGACGATACGCACTGACGGCACCGCCTTAACGCAGATTCATCACCGCACGATGCTCATGGAGATCGAAGGCCACGAGTTCTTCGGCAGTGACGGCAAGATGATCTGGTACGACTTGCAGACGCCGCGCAGCCAGGATTTCTGGCTCGCGGGTTACAACGTCTCATCCGGCGATAGAATTTGGTATCACCTTCAGCGCAGCGAGTGGTCAGTGCATTTCAATGTGTCGCCTGATGGAAAACTTTTCGCCGGCGACGGCGGTGGGCCAAACAGCGTGGCAGCGCCTGGCAATGGCCAGTGGATCTATTTGTTCCGTCCCGAGCTAGTGCCCGATCGCACCGACGGACAATTGGCGAACTCTACGGCGCTAATCAGACCGGCGGTCTTTAAGGCAGAGAAACTCGTCAATCTATCCAGGCACAACTACAGTCTCGAACCGAACGTGACTTTCACTCCGGACATGAAATGGATTGTCTTTCGCTCGAACATGTTTGGGCCGACGCACGTCTTTGCCGTAGAAATAGAGAAAGCCAAGTGATAATGTCAGAACCGCGAGCGGTAGCGACCGGATCACAGCAATCAGATTCGATTGACAGTGATACTTAGTTCGCAAAACCCAGATTGATCCGGTCGCTACCGCTCGCGGTTCTGACACGTGGACATTCTGCACGGAGAAAACCGATGCCGAAAATTGGCCGGCGTGAGTTCATCGGTGGCGCGTTGGCGAGCAGCGCTGCGCTGCTGGCCCCGAGCACGACCAGAGCTGGCGACGCTAACATTGAAGTGCTTATCAACGAACCGATCGGGACGATTGCCCCCGAAATTTATAGCCATTTCATCGAACACCTGGGCGGCGTGGTCTACGACGGCGTTTGGGTGGGCGAGAAATCAAAAATTCCCAACATCGGCGGCATCAGAAGCGCACTGGTCGAACAGATGCGGAAGATCAAACCGGGCGTGTTGCGTTGGCCCGGCGGATGTTTTGCCGACAGTTACAACTGGCACGATGGCGTCGGCCCGCGAAGTGAACGCCCGCGCCGCACGAACTTCTGGATTCGCGATTCGACTCAAAACGTCGACAGCCCGCAAGTCTACGATCCGAACCAGTTCGGCACGAACGAGTTCATGCATTTCTGCAAACTCATCGGTGCTCAGCCGTACTTCGCCGCCAACCTGCGCAGTTTACCACCCAAAGATTTCTATGAATGGGTCGAATACTGCAATGCTCCCGCCGATCTATCGTCGCTCTCGCGCCTGCGCACGGCCGCCGGCGATCGCGAACCATTCGCGGTCAAATATTGGGGTGTCGGTAATGAATCGTGGGGCTGTGGCGGCAATCTCACGGCGGAAGAATATGGCACGGAGTTTCGCAAATTCATCGTCTGGGTGCCTCGTTACGGTGTGAAGCTCGCATTTATCGGCTCGGGACCAAATGGCGGCGATCGCAGGTGGACCCGGGGCTTTTTTACGAAGTTGGCTGAGAAAGGTGAAAACTTTTTCAGCAATCTCTACGGCTGGGCGCTGCACTACTATTGCGGCAGCACCGGCAAGAGAAACTCAATCGAATACACCACGGACGAATGGTACGAACTGTTGGGCAGAGCCGATCGCATGGAATCGCTCATCAACGATCACTGGGCCGTGATGGGCGAGATCGATACCCGCCGCCGCGTGAAGCTGATTGTTGACGAATGGGGCGCCTGGCACGAACGGGCTGCCGACATGCCTGAAACTTATCTTTGGGCGTATCCGGGAACGTTGCGCGACGCACTGGTTGCCGGTTTGAATCTGGACACCTTCAACCGTCATGCTGACAAAGTGGTGATGGCTAACGTCGCCCAACTAATCAACACGATTCATTCGCTCTTCCTGGCCCACGAAGATAGATTTATTGTGACGCCCAACTTTCATGTCTTCGAAATGTACTCAGCTCATCAAGGCGGAACCTCGGTGCGCACCGTGTTCTCGGCGCCACGTGTCAGTTACACGGTCAGCGCAAATCCAAACCCGAACGCAAACCCAAGCCCAAACAGTCTGTGGGGATTGCAGGGATCTGCTTCGCTGCATGAAAAAGAGCTGGTGCTCACGGTCGTCAATCCTCATCACAACCAGGCGCGCGAGACCGAGATCGCCATTCGCGGCGGATCTATTCGGTCATGCCGCAGTCGAGTGCTGGCGTCAACGGATATTCACGCGCATAACAGCTTTGCGAATCCGCGCGCGTTGGAGCCGAAGGACGCCGAGGTGAACGCCGGCGGTCCAAATCTCGTCTACCAATTTCTGCCGGCCTCGGTGACGAGGCTGCAGATGAGTCTGGCTTGACGTTTGCCACGAAATGCTACGGCTTCAGCACGACGAGTTGCGATGCGCCTGTCAGGAGCGATTCCTCTTCACCTCATTTTAATTCCACGATGGCGAGAATCTCTTCATCGCGTAGCGCGTCCCAAAAACTGAGGCCTTCTCTTGTTTTAATTGCCTTCATTTTCTCGCTGCCGGGCCGTAGCAGCACCAAATACGCTTGCTCTAGCTTTAAGCTCTGGCTGACGTAGCTGCTCGTCGGCAGCCCGGTCGGGTTGATCCTGATGAATTTGTTGCCCACCTTGCCGCGATAGACTCTTTTAATCGCAAACCACTGATCCAAAGCAAACACTATGGTCCCATCCGGTCGCCATATATAAGGCGTTCTTCCCCGACTATACGTCCCCGAAATGATGACCGTCGCCTGTCCCCTGATCGGCTCCGGGATTTGATAGAATTCGTCCGGCAGGTGCTGATTTTGTGGTGCGAAGATCAATAAGAGCATCGCCATCGAGAAAAGATAATGCATGGTGGTTCTTCGCTTTAGATTATCAAAAAATCCCCATTCATTCTCGCGCCAGATGAATCAACTGCTCATCGTTTTTACACCGTCCGCCAATTCAGCGGGCAGGTTATTTTCAACGGACAATGCTACCGATTATGACCGTAGCCTCATCGGCAGGATTATTCATTCGCCCCTGCCTTTTCGAGCAGTGCGACGATACCAGACTGTACCTCGGCCGGGAGGACAATTCTCTCGTGCAGCGTCTTCGCGTACTTCATCGCCGTCCAACCGTCTCGATTCTGAAGATTAGCCGTCGCCCCTTTCTCCAGCAGGATTTTCACGCCCCTGATGTTGCCGGCCTGTACGGCGATCATCAGCGCTGTATTCCCTTTATTGTCCCTGGCATTCACGTCCGCCCCGCGCGCCAACAGCAGGCGTAGGATTTCAGGCTGCGATAAGAGACCGCCCGCCTCTGACCGCCACTCATGGACGGCGTGCAGCAATGCGGTCTTCCCCTCCTTATCTTTGGCATTGACGTCAACGCCTCGGTCTAACAGCAGCTTGAGCATAGCGAGGTGATTCTTGACCTCACCCCCGACGCGGACGGACGCGGCTTTCATCAACACCGTCTGGCCGCTTTCGTTGACCGCCTTAGGGTCGGCGCCGGCGTCAAGCAGGACCCGCATCGCTTTCAGAAAATCGCCCTGGGCCGCGGACATGAGGACGGTATTTCCTTCGGCGTCTCTGGCCTTTGGGTTCGCCCCTTTCTTCAACAGCAGTTGCACGATTTCGGGACCGGCCTCTTCTGCCGCATTGAATAGGGCGCGATTGCCGCCAGCTTGAACGTCTGCGCCCCGGTCTAGCAGCAGCTTGACGATGGCCTTATACAGCGGGCCATAGTCGCTAGCCGCCACCATCAACGCCGTATTGCCACCATCATCTGTGAGATTGATGTCCGCACCCTTGTCGAGTAACAGTTTGACGAGATTCACATCGGGCCAGTCGACCGCGTACTGTAAGGCATAGTACCGGTTGACGCTTGACCTGGCGTTAATGTTTGCGCCGCGATTCAGCAGCTCCTGCATCTTGGCCAGGTCTCGGTTCTGGACCGCTGTGAGGAAAGCCTCATCGAGAGCTGCTTGCTGCGGCGTAGACTGGCTAATCCCAGGCGGAGCACAGGCGAGGCCTAACGTGAAATAAAGCAAAAGCCGAAAAAAGGGATGGCGAATCTGTTGATAAGTCATGGTCAGCCGCCCCCGATCGAATTACAGAGCCACCTCCGGGATCTTCTGCCGGCGGTTCAATCAGTTGGATCGTTAGTATACCAGAGAGGATTATTGAGCACGCACTGGTTTAGTACCAAGCAGAAAAATACCAACATGCACGATAAGTACATTCCGATATTTTTTTGGAAGCGGCCGGTGCTTGCATCTTCAGGTAATAAGCGTGACGCGCCCTCACAATTAATTTGCGCTCCCTGCCATTTGCGTCACGAGCTTTAACTTTGACTTCCAACTTGTGCTCGCGTCCATCGTCCTGCTCGTTCTCCTTGAGAGTGAAGCCGAGATTGTAACGCGCTACCAGATCGCCGATGAGCTTTTCGAGATCAGTGGACTGTAGAACGCGTTTGCGCGGACAAGCCTGGTCGCAATCTTATCGCGCTCAGAGAACCGAAGCGGTTCCAAGACAGTTGCCAGAGTTACGATCACAATTTGGGAGTCAGGTCTTTTCATCGTGGCTTGCTCAACCACGGTGAGGACATTCTCTAACTCATCGCGGTACCACCTCGCCGGT
>QHXG01000366.1:5378-5897 GCA_003222845.1 Acidobacteriota bacterium
CCTCTGCCATCTTTGCCGGGTCACGGGTGAAATCGGTCAGCATTTTTAGCGGTGTAGGGACGCCTCCAATGTTAACCATGATGGCGACTTCGTCTTCAGGCGCCAATTTCTTCAACGCGGAGGCTAACGACTCCAGCACTTTGCTCCGGCGCAGAGATTCATCGGCGTTGGGCGCCACCAATTCGTCTATCACCAGCACCAGCGCGAGGGGACGGCGGCGGCCTTCAGCAGCGCGGCTAAAGTATGAGAGGGTGCGCACTTTCCCATCCGCCAGCACCTGGAAGCTCTCCCGCGTCAGATCGGCGATGGGTGCGCCAGTCTTCTGGTCCTGAACGAGAGTATCGACGAAGACCACGCGGGTTCTGACTTTTACTATCTCGTCGTCATTGCGATTTTGTCCTGGTGAGTAAGTGGGGTGATAAAGCAGTATCAGGACGAACAACAGAGCGAGAGGAAACTTCATTCTAATAGCAGTGCGCACCTCAAAAAATTCGCGAGGACCATTTAACCCGAACGGCA
>QHXG01000367.1 GCA_003222845.1 Acidobacteriota bacterium
ATCTTCAGCAACCCGATCAGGTGCAAACCGAAAACGATGATCACCAGCCCACCGATGATGCGCACCCAGGGATTGCTGATAATCGCTGAACCGACGAGCCCCGCCGTGCCTCCGAGCGCCAGGAAGATCACCGACAACCCGGCATTGAACGCCAGCGAATTAAGAATCACGGCTCGTCGTGCGCCGCTGCCAACGTTCTTCAAATGATCGATGCTGATACCGGACATCAGCGAGATGTATCCCGGAACCAGTGGCAGGACGCATGGTGAAAGAAATGAGAGCAGCCCGCCGGCAAAGGCGATGAAAATATTAACAAATGAAATCTGCATTGCTTAACTTCGTCGAGATAGTCTCCCAAACCTCAGCTTCAAATTCAAATACAGGCCCGACATCGCCGAGAGACTTGCGAGCGCAGCGAACCCGATGAGCAGCGGAACCTGCCATGATCCAGCAAAAAAATAAAAGTGCGCCTGGCGAAAATATTTGGTCAACGCTCCTGGCGGCGGTGTTTTGATCACCGCTCCGGTTTCCGCATCTATCAACAGAGAATCAGCGCCCATGCCTCCAATTGCTTGATAAACGGGTCGTCCGTCGCGCATCAGAAGTGTGAGCGCCGTGATGGGCAATTTCCTGCCGGCAAACTCGCTCGCTTTTGCCAAAGCCTCTGACGGTAAAACGCGGACTCGCGTTGCATCGACGCTCTCAATCTTGCCGCCTTCCACGGCGTTCGGCCATGCATACAACAGCCCGCTCGAAGCCCAAGCCAACACTGGAATCGCGACGATCAAGCCGAGCCAGATGTGAATTTTGTAGATGAACAATCGCATTCGCGTATCGGTGGCGCTCAGGTTCAATTTCAAGCTGCTTACCTGCCGGTTGGCGCGAGGATTTAACCACAAAGAGACGATGAAGTCAGTAACGATCTGCGGCTTCGGGTGTCATGTTAATCGGTCACGACGACGGTCACAACTCCTGGAGCCGACGTCCAATTTGTTAATGTCGCTGTCGATGACGGCACTCCGGTAAGTTTCGAGTCCGGACCTAACGCACAGTTCGAGGGAGTCCAATATAGAGCAAATGCTAATGTCCCCTGCGGTGGCGAACGGTTCAAAGTCGTCGTAAAGTTTAATCTGCCGCAATATTCCGCGAGTTGCTGTAGCGCGGGAAATTCGAGGATTAACGTGTTTTCCGCTTCGAAGTTCGAGTTCAGCGAAAACCCCGTCTATGCATATTCGTGGCGATTCTTTCCCAGTAGCAGTCCACCGGCGGCTCCTAATACAAGTCCACCGTTAGCAGTTGCCTTTCTGAAGAGAAAAGCTGACGGTTCCGGATCGAGTAATACTTTACGAGTCGTAGTCGGTGGTTCGTATCAGGGTGGGCAGAGTTACTCGACTCCGGCGAACGTACACTTAAACTGCAATTGAGGTTTACTATGAAGCGGACTTCGTTTAGTTACCTTCTGATTCCGGTGCTGTTAGCAATCTCAAGCTGCGCCAGGATTCACGCGCAACCGCAGTACCAGCGCGAGGAAAATCGTTACGTGGTGGAGCCCCCAGATGTTGTTTTCCTTCTGATCGCGAGCCAACCCGGTTCGCCAATTGGCTTCAAGGACATGAAGCTCCTGGCAAGAATCGACAATCGGCGGACTGCGGTCTCTGGGAAAATCTACAACGCGGGAACTAAGCCTATTCGCTACGTCAGCCTTATGCTGGTGGGTTATTCTGGCGCAGTCAGCACGCTAAGGGGCTCTGGTCCCATGTCAGGCGCAGTTCGGACTGAACTGTTAATGCCCGGTGAGGAGATTCAAGATGAGGATCCGGCGGAAATTGTTCCGCTGACAGAAGAATTGAAAGAGAAGCTGAACCTACGTGGCGGGCGCGCCAAAGCGTTTTTTGTGCTAATGGTAAATAGCGTGACATTCGGCGATGGTACGAAGTACACGGATGAAAAGACGATAACTTCGGTTCGAACTTATCTAGAGGCTCTCGGAGAAAAAATTGAAAACTTTGAATGTAGTACGAAAAGACGACCAGACCATTGAAGTCGTCAGTGGAAGCAGTGAAAGGCTTCTGAGGAGATTCTCTCTCACGGCGATGCAGCGTCAACTGGTCCAGGTTCCTCAATCAGCTTCTTGATCATTTTTCCCAAGGCTGCGCTCTCTTCATCATTCGATCCCACGCTGATGAACCGCACCACCCCGCGGCGATCGATCAAGAACGTCGTGGGAATGCTCGAGACCGAATAATTTCGATCGTTTTCAGGCGCATCGGCAATGGCGAAACCGTATAACAAGTGAAACTTCTTCTTGAAATCGCGCAAGTAGTCAAGCTCCTGAGCGCGCGTCAGCGGTTTGCCTTCCGCGTGACCTTCAAAAGTCGTCAGTCCAACTATCACGAGCCCCTTGTCCTTATAGTTCTCGTGCCATTTCTGCAGACGCGGAAGCGTGACTCGGCACGGCCCGCACCAGGTTGCCCAGAAATCCAGCAGCACTACGCGTCCGCGCAAATCAGAGAGTTTTACCGGCTGCTGATCGATCCACTCATTCGCGGAAATTTCCGGAGGAGTGGCATTGGTTACGCTTGTTTCGCCGAGCGTTTTGAAGGGATCAATCGAATGATCGATCTGGATCAAACGGCGGAGCACCAGCTTGTGCAGATTCCCGGAGGGCAAGCTCAGCGATAAAGAGTTCATTTCGTGCACGGCGGCGATAGCGTCGTCCTTTTTCTTCAACTTCAGCTCAGCTTCCGTCAGCAACACAAGCGCATCGTTGAGCATGTTGTCGCGCTCGAAGGGCGCCTTCTTCTGAGCCGCTTCTTTGGCCGCGGTCCACATCGCTTGCGCATGCGGCAACGCGTGTTCGTAGTCCTTGATTTTGAAGTAACCGACCCCAACCCAGTTCTCTAACGCGTAACGGTCTTCGGCCAGTTGCGGTTGATCCTTCGCATACTCGGCCAAACGGCCGTTAGCTTCGTCGAGCAATCCTTTTTTCGCCGCCTGAATCACGATGATCGCGCGCGCATTTTGCGCCGGTTCCCCGGTTGCTTTTGGATTCTCCGCGAGAAACCGGCGCATTGTCTCCAGCGCCGCGTCAAAATTGCGCGCCAGGTTGTAGAGCAGACCGAGATAATAAACATCCTGGCCTTCAAGCTTGCGCGCCGCCAACAAGGCCGCATAACTCGCCGCCAGTTCACGCTGCTCCTGTTTGATCTTGTCTGACAAGCGGGCGTCGAAAGGCATATGGCGCTTCTCTAACTCGGCAAACTTCTTCTCGGTGTATTTGTCGGCGTCTTCGAAGAGTTGCCCGGCGGTGCGCGCGTCGTTTAGATCCACCGAAGGCTTTTCGGCAGCTGGTCTGTCAGCATCGCCATTGCGAGCGACACCCGCGGCATCCTTCACGCGTTGGGATTGTGCGAGTGCGCGATCATTTACAGCCACCGCGGCAAGCGTAAGCATTAACAAAAGCGCGAAGCGTTTCATTCGATCTTTACTTTTACTCCATTCTCGATATCTCAAAAACGGTTCGGTGAAAACGCAGCGAATAAGGGCGACGTCGGCACGCCAGTCACAATATCCGCGATCAACTCTCCCGTTATCGGCGCCAGCAGAATTCCATTGCGATAGTGAGCAGTAGCATAAAATAGGCCCTCGACTTCTTCATGCGGACCAAGGACCGGCAAACCATCTTGGGCGCACGGTCGCAGGCCCGACCACGAATCGACGAGTGGCGAGTCGTCCAGGACAGGCGCAATCTCCAGCGCCATTGCCCTAATCTCGCTGACGCCGTCTATGGTCACGTCTTTGTCAAAGCCGACAAACTCCGTAGTCGAGCCGGCCAGAATGCGCCCGTCGCGTCGCGGCACCAAATAACCCCAGGAACTGTAAAGCACATGTTGCGCGATCGGCGGCTGGGTTTCAAAACAGAGCATCTGTCCGCGCACTGGTTCGACATCGATTTTCGGGAGCGGTGTTCCGGTCGATTGAATAAGCGAACTCCACGCCCCAGCGGCCAGCACCACGACCGGTGCACTGATCGAGCCTGACGAACTCTCCACTCCGGTCACTCTTCCGTCTTCACAGTGAAGCGCTTTCACTTCGCATTCGGTAATCAACCTCACACCGAGTTTCTCGTTCGCCCTCACCAA
>QHXG01000368.1 GCA_003222845.1 Acidobacteriota bacterium
CGGAAGCTGACGAGTCATTGGGCGCAGTTACGGTCAAAGTAGTCGACGATCCGGAACTGATTGAGACATTGAAAGAACCACTGTTGTCGCCGTAATAATTGTCATTGATGCCGAGCAACAGTTGATTGGCGCCGGCTGGTACTTTGAGTGCAGTGGGACCGTTCCCGATCGGAAACGGCTGGCCTACGATGACTCCGTTGTTGGCAAATGTGCCGACAAGCTCCATCGACAAAACATCAGGTCCCGGATTCATATAGAGAGCGGGAAAGTTTGAATTCCCGCCGGTGTAGTGATTCGTCACGTAGCCTGCCAGACCATTCGCATCGTTGAATGGATAGCCTGCGCCCGCCTGCACGGTTCCATTGAGATATGTAACCGTGATTGTATTACCTGGTGTAAACGCGACGCCGTTGGCCGCATCTATCACGACCGGAGCGGCGTTGTTGTGAACACCGTAATCAAAAGTGGGATTCAGGCTGGGGCTCCATGGGCCTGCCTTGCTCGGTATCGTCACTGTCTGACTGCGAGCCACTTCGACCGCACCGATGTCGGAAGCTGCACCTTGGGGCCGACTGACGCCGCGCTGATCGGTTGTGATCGGAGCGCCGTTAACGTCCGTGCTATCGGCAACCGGCACTGCGTCTATGGCCGGACTACATTCGCTCGGCAGGTGCGTGAATGTCGGGCCGCCATTATTTGCAAGAGGGCCAAGCAACGGGTTGGTGTTGTTCATATCGCCGGGACCCGCGAACGCGAGCGCGCAACTGGCATCGCCAGCGATGTTGTGACCCTGCGAGACCAGCGCGCCGGGTGAGAGCCAGCAGACATTGCCTGCCCCTCGTGTGGGGCTGGCGAGGATAGTATTTTTCACGAAGACGTGTGTTGGATTAGTGAAGCCGGTGGCTATCGCGTCGCCACGTCCCCAGTAGTCATTGCGGTTCTCGAAGATCGTGCTGAAGCTGATGGAGAGGGTGTTGCAGCAGCCAAAGTGTAGGATGCCTCCTCCCCCATAGCCGCTGCTGTTTGTGTTGTAGCTGATGGTGCTATTAACGATCGTCAGGTTACTATCCAAACTGGTAATGGCTCCGCCTCCGCCGCCCCCGACATTCTGCGTAAAGGTGCTGTTCCTAATTAAGGCTGTGGCCGTTGTCACGCCCATGCCGCCGGTGTTCGGTCCGAAGCCGCCTTTGATGGTCACTCCATCCAAGGTCAGGTTGCCTTTCCAGTCGACGAGAATCGCAAAATCGGGCGTGCCGGGAGCATTACTTCGCTGCACCGCTGCGCCATTGCCGTTGATCGTGATCTCACTTCTGATGTAGGGCAATCCGGCGGGTCCGGAAGCGCCATAATCCTCACTGTGCTCCGCCACCGCGGTGAGGGTGTAAGTTCCGTTGTGGGCCAGATTGATCGTAGTCGGACACCCACTCGCATTTGCGCTATTGATGGCGGCTATCAATCCAGCCACGTCTCCATCGGCAATGTTGAAAATATTTTCAGTGATCGTAATCGCCAAGCCCGTGCTGTCGGCGTTATAATCTCCATTCGACCCAAAGCCCACGATGAAATCGAGAGTTTCACCGGCAACGAGATAGCGTGTGAAGCTAAAAGGCACCTGACTCCCAAATCCGTTTATGTTTCCGGAGACTAGGCTAGTGGCGGAATTCTGCAACACGTGTATGTCTGTGGTGGTGCTACGCGTATCAATGCCCTGAAATAAACCAGCGACATTGAACCTTCCAGATGATGGCGCAGTCCATCGAAGGACGCTGAACTTGCCAGAACAACTTGGATGCAGTTGCAGCATATCTGCAGGCTGAGAAACGCCGCTGTTGTAGTTCAAAGTCGAACCGGTGTGATTGAAGCCGACAATTGGGAAGAGTTGGTTGGCGCCACAATTTTCAGGTCCTTGCCAGGCGTCGATGCCCGAAACAGTCGCACTATCTTCTACCGCATCCCGCGTGAACGCACCCCCAAGGTTAGTTTCCCAACCATACGACCAAGTGCCGTTTGGGTTCGAAGTAGCCGAGAAGTCGTTGACAGCGTTATAGGTGGCTGCCGCGCACGATGCGCTGCTGGCCGTAGCACTCTGTCGTGATGTGATTGCGACGATGGATACGATTAAAGCTGCGAGCAACGCAGCCAACAGGATTCTTTTTCTATGCATGGGGATTCTCCTTATTGAAAAACTTTCTTTCTTCTTGTCCGCCAGTCTGACATGCTGCCCACTCGCGGCATCGAACTTCGTCTCGTGCTCTGTGCGGACGATGGAAAAACTAAGCGGGCTCGATCAAATGCCGCTTTGCTATAAGAACTCTTGTTTCGGCCTTACCCTATATAGCGATAAAATGACGGTGAATTCGGTCACGACTTTTCCAAGTGATTGTAAAAGTGAGAGTGACGAACATTAGTTACAGAACCGCGAGCGGTAGCGACCGGCTGGGTACGCAGTCGTCCCGACTGCTTTTGCGTGCGCCTGAGCTGGAGGTTAAGCAGTCGGGACGACTGCGTACCCAGTCGGGACGACTGCGTACCCAGGGGGGCCGGTCGCTACCGCTCGCGGTACTGTAACCAGCTTGGGAGTTTGTCCGCAGCGGGAATATTGCTCATAATCCCGTCCGACGACTGGTCGAAATAGAGGCTTGGGATTGCATTATGCCCGCCCTCCCCCAGGAAATAACTCAACTGCTGATGAACTGGAGCCAGGGTGATAAGGCTGCTCTGGATCAGTTGGTACCGCTCGTCTATCCCGAATTGCGCCGTCTGGCCAAGCGCCACATGGACCGAGAGGATCCGGCGCACACACTGCAAACCTCTGCATTGATTAATGAGGCATATCTGAAGCTCGTCGATCAGCAGAATGTCGAGTGGCAGAATCGCGCGCACTTCTTTGCCGTGGCCGCCCAGGTGATGCGCCACATTCTGGTAGATCACGCGCGTACCCGTAACTATGCCAAGCGCGGCGGTGGAGCGCCTAAGCTTCCGCTCGACGAGGCCGCAGCTTTGACAGAACAACGTGCCGGGCAGTTGATAGCTCTCGACGACGCGCTCAGAGATCTTTCCGCGCTCGATGCTCGTAAAAGTCAAATCATCGAATTACGCTTCTTCGGAGGGCTGAGTCTGGAAGAGACCGCTGAAGTAATGAAGATTTCGCCGTCTACCGTTCAGCGGGAATGGCGCGCAGCCAAAGCCTGGCTCCATCACACGATGACTAACCGAGACGAGTCCTGACTGAATTTGCCCGCGCTTGTCGCTTTATATAGATGAATAGGTTCGCGGAAATTTGCCTGCGATGACACCAGAGCGTTATCAACAGATCGATCAGATCTTCCAAGCCGCGCTCGGACTAGAGCCTGAACCGCGCGCTGCTTATCTCGACGAAGTGTGCAGCGGCGATGACAAGCTGCGCCAGGAAGTGGACTCTCTGATCACCTCGGACGAGGGAGGGCTAAGCTTTATTGATGAGCCCGCGTTCGAGATGGCCGCGCGCGTTTTGGCCAGCGACGAACCCGCATTGGCAGTCGGAGATCACATCGACCGTTACGAGGTGATTTCGTTGCTCGGCTCTGGCGGCATGGGCGAAGTTTATCTCGCGCACGACGAGAAGCTGGACCGCAAGATAGCTCTCAAGCTGCTGCCTGCTCACTTCACCACAAATGAAGAACGGTTGCGCCGCTTCCAGCAGGAAGCCCGGGCCGCCTCGGCTCTCAATCATCCGAATATCATAACCATTCACGAGATAGGGCAGGTCGAGAATCGGAATTTCATCGCCACAGAGTTCGTCGATGGTGAGACCCTCCGCCAGCGCATAAAACGGGAGCCATTAATTCTGAATGAATCTTTGGACATCGCCACTCAAGTGGCCGGCGCGTTGGCGGCAGCGCACAAAGCCGGAATCGTTCATCGCGACATCAAGCCCGAAAACATCATGTTGCGCCACGACGGCTACGTGAAAGTGCTCGACTTCGGCCTTGCCAAACTCACAGAGGAACACAAGCCCACGACTCAAGTCCAAGCTGCCGAGAATGTGAACGTCTCCTCAGGCTTGCTGATGGGAACGGTTAAGTACATGTCGCCTGAGCAGGCGCAGGGCTTACAGGTAGATGCGCGCAGCGACGTCTTCAGCTTTGGCGTAGTGCTTTACGAAATGCTCGCCGGCCGCGCTCCATTCGAAGGAAAAACTGCAAATGAGCTGATTGCCGCAATCCTGGAAAAGGAGCCGCCGCTAGCTAACCTGCCCGATGGAATCCGATACCTTATCAGTAAGGCTCTCCGCAAAAAGAAAGAAGAGCGCTATCAAACGATCGCGGACTTGATGACGGATCTGAAAGGTCTCAGGCAGCAGCTAGAGACACAAGTGCGTTCCGTTTCTGACCCGAGGGACAAGAAAACAGTTAATTCTTTTCCCGGCATCGAAGAAGCGAATGCTTCGGCTAAACTCGCATCATCTTCCGCCCGCGAATTGAAAAAGAATAGAAAGCTCATTGCGACTCTTTCGGTAGCCAGCCTGACCCTGATCGCACTCGCAATGACAGGGTTATGGCTGAGGCCGAATCGCGCAAATGGCGTCACCACCGCCGCAGTTGGATCAATCGCCGTGATGCCCTTCAAATTGGTGGACGAAGAGGACAGAGATCACCTCGGAGTGGGAATGGCCGACTTATTGATTACGCGGCTCGGCGCGTTCAGACAAATAAATGTGCGCCCTACCAGCGCCATTCTCAGATACCAGGAGCAGGAGGCAGATCCTGCCTCAGTTGGCCGTGAACAACAGGTCGATGCTGTGCTGCACGGCCGGATACGAAAGATCGGCGAACGCTGGCACATCGCAGTGCAACTGACGGAAGCACGTGACGGATCGCTGCTGTGGAAAGCGGAGTTCGACGAGGATTCGAGCAGGCTTTATGCGGTTGAGGGTCCAATCGCCCAGGGTCTGGCCCAAGCGCTGCGGGTCAATCTCGGAGCGAATGAAAAACAACAGTTCGCCAAACATTATACGGAGAATGCGGAAGCTCATCGCCTCTATATAGAAGGACGTCACTACTGGAACAAACGCGACCAGGAAGGATGTCGCAAAGCAATCATGCGCTTTCAACAGGCGACTGACATCGACCCGACTTATGCGCTTGCCTGGACTGGTCTGGCCGACACTTATGCTTTTCTCGGCTCCGCTTATTTCGACCCCGTGCCGCCTCGAGAAGATATGGAAAAGGCGAGAGCCGCAGCCGCTCGCGCACTGGAATTCGACGATACGCTGGCTGAGGCTCATTGCGCCATGGCTACCATCAAGGCGTGGTACGAGTTTGATTGGAAGGGCGCAGAGGAAGAGCTTAAACGCGCATTGGAGCTGAACCCGCATTATGCGACTGCTCATCAAAATCACGCATGGTGGTTCTTAGCCATGGCACGGATGGACGAAGCCCTCGCGGAGATTAAGCAGGCGCAGTTGTCAGATCCGCTCTCGCCGCCCATCAACAGCAACATCGGGGCCTTTCTTTATTTTCAACGCCGCTACGACGAATCGCTGGCGCAATTTCAAAAGATGTTCGAGCGCGACCCGACCTTCAGTTGGAATCATACCTGGATAGGCTGGGTCTATTTGGAGAAGGGCGACTTCGAGCGGGCAATCGAGGAGTTCAAATACGAAAAGTCGCCTTACGAGGAAGGCCGTTGGGGGCTTGCCGTGGCTTATGCGCGGACAGGGAGGACCGATGAGGCGCGAAGGATTCTGAATCGTTTTTATCAGCTCGCCCGAGAGCGGTATGTTTCGCCTTCAGCCTTTATTTTGATTCACATCGCCTTAGGTGAGAAAGAGAAAGCGTTCGATTGGCTCGAAAAGGCTTATGAGGCGCGCGATTTCGATCTGAGTGAAATCAAAGTTGACCCCAAACTCGATCCCTTGCGCTCAGACCGGCGCTTTGCAGACCTACTACAACGCATCGGAGTGAATTAGAGACGATTTATCCAGAGCCGCGCACATCGCAGTTGTCGCGCGTCGGGCTGGCGCAATGATTTAGGGCGCGAATCACGCCGCAGCATTCTTCCTCGCTTCCAATCGATGCCGCTTACGTTTCAACCTGGCTTTGCGGCCGCGCAAGGTGTGCCAGCGGCTGCCGGCAAGGACATCGGCGAAGCCGCCCTCGGCAATCGTGAAGGGGGCGTCGAGCACACCCAGGTGGTCCATTTTCATCTCGCCCTTCTTATGGTCTTGCTCGAACCATTCGGGCCGCACCCAGTCTGAGACAGTAACGCCGCCAATCTTGTAGAAGTTCGATTCGACCGGATCGCAGACTTCCAGGCCGAAGAACCCGCTTTTTCGTTTGCCATCGAGACGGAATTTTCCGATCGCGTAAAGGTTCACGTTCGGGTCGGCGATCATTTCCAGCAGCTCATGCGAGAGGGTGGAAGTGTATTCGCCTGAGTCGGCGATGTCGTCTTTGGCGAAGATGTACGTGATGGGCTTGCCGTCCTTGATGTGAAAGCCCAGGAAACCTCCTTCGCTGGCGGTGTCTTTGACGATTACCTGCATGTCGAATTTCTTGGCATTGAATCTCAGATTCGCGCCCCATCCCCAGACGGGCTCAAAGTCCCGCGTGATCTGTTTCTGTAACGCCAGCAGCTTTCGCTTTAGGTCGGCATCAATAACTGTTTTCGAGCGATTGACGATCGAGATTATGGGATTCATTGATTATCTTCTCCTGTTCATTACAGCGGACTTTTCTCTGCGGTGACGACGAATAAGTAACCTTACACGAAAATGTTCTCCGCGGATTTTAGACTATTCTTATCCGTCCGCAAAGATGTTGGCTCTGACCTATTGAGGAGGTTCATATGGCTAGAACCCGCATCAAGCCGTACACCCGAGCGCATATCTCAGAGAAGTCCTCGAAGAGCTACCGCCGCCGTTATTTGCAGAGTTACCAGAGATTGTGCTGTTGCTAATGTTGAGTGTGCCCGCGGAGAGGATGCCGCCCCCGTCATTGTCGGAAATTGAATTACCGTAAATTGTGCTGTTAGTACGAAACGAATTGTTGGGCGCGCGTTTGCCGGAACCACGCCACTCTAGTTTCCAACCTGCGAATCAACCACGCAACCCGAAACACGCGGAGCGTTCCTGCGATTTATTCGCGCGGCCTCGTCAAAGAGAATTACGAAGCGGCCCACTAGCGCATAAGTGCTGCCGACTTTATGCGTAGCCACTTAGCGCGGTCATTTTTTGCTCACGGTGTTGCTGCTGCTATTCGTGACCCATATGCTGGCGCCATCGAACGCGACGTTATTCGGACGATTTCCAAAAGTGTAGGTGTTGATTATCGCCCCTGTGCTCGCCACCTTGCTGACCGTATTGTCGTTGATGTTCGGTACCCACATGTAAGCTCCGTCGAAAGCCAAACCAGAGGGACCATTCCCCATGGGGAAGGTACCCAGTGGGTGGCCGTCAGTGGCGCGCAGTTCGGTGAGGGTGTTACTACTTTGGTTGGCCACCCAGATGTTGGCGCCGTCGAATGCTATCCCTTTAGGACCGCTTCCCACTGAGAAGGTGCCTACTGGCGCGCCGTCACTAGCACGAAGTTCCGTGACGGTGTTGCTGCCCCAGATCGTGATCCAGACGTTGGTTCCGTCGAAGGCCAAGTAAAGGGGATTGCTCCCACCACCACAAGGCTGCCGTTATAAAACTTGCTGACCGTGTTGTCGTGCCCATTTGTGACCCAGATGTTTGAACCATCAAAGTGGACGCCCTGCGGATACTGCCCTACTGGGAAGGTGCCCATGGGTGCGCCGTCACTGGCGCGCAACTCGGTCATATTGTTGCTATTTTGGTTTACCACCCAAATGTCAGTGCCATCAAAGGCGATTCCAGCCGGACCGTTCCCAACTGGGTAGGTGCCCACAGTGGCGCCAGTGGTGGCAAGCAGTTTGGTGACCGTTCCACTCAAGTAGTTCGCGACCCAGATATTAACACCGTCGAAGGCCAGGGCAGATGGAGCGCCCCCCACGGCAAAATCCTGACGATACCATTGCAGCATTGCCGCTTTGAGCGCGTTCAGAGACGGCCCGCCAGCGCCAGGGAAGCTCTGGCCCGCCGAAATCGTAAGTGTGTTGCCGGACTGTGTGATTGACACATTATCGCCGGCGGCCAGAGTCACATTGTCCGTAAGGTTGTTGAGACCTTTGACAACTTGCCCAGCGCCTATTCTGTCGGCGGTGACAGCACCTGTGCCCAGATGTGCCGTCGTAATCGATTGGTTAGCGATCTCGGTGGCGCCTACCGCGCCCGGCGCTATCTTGGCGCTTGTTATCGCTCCATTACTTAGCTGGTTTGTGCTTACCGCGGCGGCTGCCAGTTGACTAGTACCGACCCCACCGGAAGCAATCTTGTTGCTCGTAACGGACTCATTAGCGATTTGGGACGTGCCTACTGCGGCTGGTGCCAACTTGGCGCTTGTCACCGCCCCATCACTCAACTGGTTTGTGTTTACTGCGCTGAGTGCTAATTGAACACTACCGACCGCTCCTGCGGCGATCTTATTGCTGGTCACTGACTCGGTAGCGATCTGGGTTGTACCAACTGCCGCCGGCGCAATGTTCGAGGCGGTTACTGAATTCGCGGCGAGGTGCAATGTACCTACCGCGCCGAGTGCGATCTTTTGCGAGGTAACTGCGCTGTCCGCCAGCTTTGGCGTCGTCACCCCAGAGTCTGCGATGCTGAGCGCTAAGTCACCATTTGTACCACCACCTGCGAGTCCGCCGGTACCGGTGACGCTCGAGATTCGGTTCAAATAAATCTCCAGCCGTGGCGCATTACCGCCCGACTCTTTACTCGCGAACACCACTGAGCCAGCCCCGTATTCAAAGATGAGAAGGCCATTGTTCTGCCTACCTGCTGCTACATTCCGTACGTATTGAGTGACGTCAACTGCGACGGTTTGATTAGCGGCAGCGACGAGAAACGGTCCGAAGAAATAATCAAACCATGGCGGCTGATTTTGCCAATTGACGCTGCTTTCATCCCAGAAAGAGGGGAAAGGCTGGTTTGGGTTCTGAGCGTACAAGGCGCCGGATTGCAGCGATACTGAGGCGTTGCTCTGATATGGCTGAAGTTTTGTGACGTAGAGCTTAAGAGTGGCGGCGAGAATATACTGTGATGGCACGCCGGCCACACTGGAAAGGTCGAACTTGACTAAAGTTCGCTGATACCCTGCGATTGACCCATTGTTGTTGTAGAGAATACCAGCTTTCAGGGTCGACTGGCTGCCAAAGTTTGATGATGTCTGGGCCGAGTCGATGTAAGCGTCGTGTGTTAAAGTCGGTGTGACCTGGGCAGAAACGGCGCAAGGCAGAATCAAGGAACAACTCGTAAGCAGTAGAGCGGGAAGATATCTGTGAAACATTGCCGCTGCCGTAAAGGTAACATTACGTTTTGTTGTTTGGTTTCTATCCTGAAGCATAGGGAATTTTGGCCTTCGCTGGAATTTGTTTACAGCGGTTGCCGGAATGGCTGGTTGGGGGTTGTGCATTGATTCTTTTCCTTTCGTCTTCGGTCAAAATTGTTCATTCCGTCACGATTACACCTTCAAGTCCTAGTAGCTGCGCGTCAACTATGAAGTCTTTCGAGTAACCCGCGATTCATCTGGTAATGATGCAAGGGCCCAGATCATTTCACAGCGGCACCCGCTCGCGCCTGATTTGATTAGCAGGAACCCTCTTTATTAGCGCACTCAGCATGACCAATACATCTTCCTGGTGATTGGCTGAGAGTTGGCGAAAGTAACTCAGCAGCTCAACCTCGTTCGTCGTCGTCTGGGCCGGTGGCGCCTTACCTTGAGCTACAGCCACTAGAGCATCTTCGGAGACACCGAGACCACGCGCTAAGGCTCGGAGCTTTATCAAAGAAACTCTAGTACCAGTTCCGTTCTCGATCCGATTTATGTGCGTCTTACTGATTTGCCCGCGCGATCGGGCGCTTACCTGAGCTAAAGAGAGATTCTTCTCGTTTCGTACGCGGCGAACGTAGTCAGCAAGAGAGGTTATTGGATATCTCTCGGTCGGGCCGGACACGTATAACATACGAGGCATCCCGTCTGCGGAACGATTCATTCCCCGATCACCAGTTGGCGTTCAGTAGATTCTCCCACTCGCCAAATCTGCTCGCCTACACCATCCAGGAATAGTTCTCTCCTAACTGATTCTTTTCA
>QHXG01000849.1:0-1711 GCA_003222845.1 Acidobacteriota bacterium
TCGCCGAACAATCCCGTGTTTCTAACGCGAGCGGACGGACATGGCGCGGTCGCCAATAGCGCCGCGTTAAAAATTGGCGGCGTATCAAAAGACTCAAGAGATCCTTTCGGCGGACAGATTCTTCGTGACAAACAAACGGGCGAGCCGGTCGGTATGTTGCTCGATAACGCGCAGGGATTTGTCTCGCGTCACATTCCGGCGCCCACCCAAGCCGAGATCGAACAAGCGATGGTTCTCGCCAACAAGCGCAGCATCGAGCTGGGTCTGACGCAGATTCAGGATCCCGGCGGCAGCTATCGCGATGTCGATCTCTACAAGAAGCTTTACGGCGAAGGAAAACTCAAGCTGCGCATTTACAAAGCCGTCTCTGGGCCGGGGCCGGAAGCAAAGCGGCTGTTATCTGAAGGACCAATCATCGAGGCTTTCGGTAGTCGTTTCAATCTGCGCACAATCAAAGTCGTTTCCGACGGCGCGCTGGGTTCGCGCGGCGCGGCGTTGCTCGCTCCTTACAGGGCACCCTACAGCGACGATCCAGATCAGAGAGGTTTTCTGCGCGTAAAAGAGGAGGACCTGCTGCCAATGCTGAAGGAGGCATTGCAAAAAGGAATTCAAGTGGAGACGCACGCCATCGGCGATTACGCCAATCGCTTCATCCTCGATGAATACGAGAAGGCTTTGAACTCGGTCCCGAAATCGCAACGGAAGATTGCCGAGCCACGCTGGCGCGACGAGCACTCGCAGATCGTCAACCCAATTGATATTCCGCGCTTCGCGAAACTGGGAATCATTCCCTCGATGCAGGCGTCGCATGCGATCGGCGATCTGCACTTCGCGCCCAGACGTCTGGGCATGAAGCGTTTAGAAGGCGCGTATGCGTGGCAGAGTTTCATCAAGTCGGGTGTGATCGTTCCCGGCGGATCCGATGCACCAGTCGAACGCGGCGAGCCGATGATTGAATTCTACGCGGCTGTCGCCCGCAAAGACATGCGCGGATTTTCCGGCGAAGGCTGGCATCCGGAGGAAAAAGTGACGCGCGAACAGGCTTTGAAGATGCTTACCATTTGGCCGGCCCACGCCGCATTTGAAGAGAACGTGCGCGGCTCGATCGAAGTTGGAAAGCTCGCCGATTTGACGATTCTGTCCGCCGACATCATGAAGATTCCGGAGATGGAAATCCTGAAGACGCACTGCCTGATGACGGTGATTGGCGGAGAGGCTGTTTATGAAGCAGCGCCGGGATCGGCTGCGATTGAGACGGATTTCAGTAACTTGCCGGGCACGGATTTGTGGTGGGCAAGTGATATCGATGGCGACTGATCACACACGTCCGAGCGCAATTCCCGGTGTAAATCGTGTGTTAGAATCTAACTCATAATTTGAAGACGTTCGATGTATCGAGTCTCTTTCGGGAGAGAATAATGACGACAAACCTTAAAGCAATTTACGAACAGGGGGTACTCAGACTTTTTGAGCCGATCGAGCTTGAAGAGGGGTCCGAAGTTGAGGTAATCGTGATCTCCTGTGAACCAAGAAACGGTGAGCCAACCGCGGACGATCATTCGTGGAACGCGCTTGAAACCCTTCTAAATGAGTGCGCTATGGACACGGGCATTTCTGACCTGGCTCACCAGCACGATCATTATCTTTATGGCACTTCCAAGAAAGATTAAGAGATGACGAGAGTGTTCGTTGACACAGCCGCCTGGGTGGG
>QHXG01000849.1:1792-2663 GCA_003222845.1 Acidobacteriota bacterium
GCTAACATGTTTTCTGCGCTGGTTTGGCGTCAGAGGGTCGTTAAGTTCATAGACGGTCTGCACTCTTTGTCGAGTCTTCAAATCATTTCCGCAGATTCCGCGTTGCTTGAAGAAGGCTGGAACCTGTTTCGAAATCGGCTTGATAAAGAATGGAGTCTCACAGACTGTACGAGCATGGTTATCATGGAACGAAACGAGATCAAACTGGCATTCAGCTCAGACCATCATTTCGAACAGGCCGGATTCGTCAAGTTGCTTTAATCAGCACCTTCGGTTTTCATACGGCGCTGTTTCATCACACAGAGGCCACTCCACACCATGTCGATGCAAACCCTAGAGCGAGCCTTCAGTGCTTACCTGAACCTTGCAAGAGCAGAATTACGTCCTCAAGCGAAGCCTCAGAGCCAACGGCCAATTCAGCTTCTTGAAACTAGTTCAATGAAACTTCGCCGGCTTGTTGAGGGAATAGAGACGAGTTCCGACTTTGGCGAACTCGTAAAGCAAACCCTAAACGCGTTCCCAGATGTGCCATGCGGCAAACCTCAATATACAAACGACTCTTCCATCACAGAGCGCGCCAAGGAGATTGGGCATTTCTTCAGGCGCTCTCGATGCTACACATCACTCTACAGCGGGAAGGACATTGATACCGATACGACCTTCAAGGATCTCATCGCAGAATTCCCCAAAGAGCAGTTTCAAGTTCGTCGGCTTATTCCGCTTGGTCAAGTAGGCTTTTCTGAAGAACAAATTCAATTCAAGGAATTCGAAATTCGACGCTTTTCGGCAGAGGAGCTTAATGAGATTGTTCAGAATGACGTGATGGAAGTCTTTTATGATTGGAATACTATCGATGTGAGCGAAATCGAAG
>QHXG01000849.1:2704-3052 GCA_003222845.1 Acidobacteriota bacterium
CGACCCGAATCTTCACGTCCGTCTTGGCGTCCTTATCCGCATTCCGTCGAAGACGTGTTTTTCATCGCGCCAGTTCGCGAGGAATTCGGTGCTCTTCCAAAAGAGATCGCCAGCGTACTCGAGCCTTTGATTCTCTATGATTGGGATTCTATTGATACGTCCCACTCCTATTCACCGACCCGATGCTTCAGTCTAGACATACCATTCGTCTTGGAAATAGCGGATGATCTTCTGCATCCACCTCGAAGTATCCCGGAGATACCCGCTTTCCATGTAGGCCCGGCGGTTGAGAAGGGGGAAGAGGCCCATCCACTCGACTACTCCGTCTTTCTTGATGGTGCCGATTTA
>QHXG01000225.1:0-3826 GCA_003222845.1 Acidobacteriota bacterium
CTCTGCGTTTAGAACTGCCCTTCGCCCCTACGGTACGATCATTGCCCGCGATACTCGCGAAAGGTCTAACTAAAGTCCTAAACGAGGGAGTCACCATGGAACTAGAGCCCGTTAAAAGTACAGCGAGCGAATCATTCGCAGACAGTATCCGGTCTTCGCTCCGTCACGCACGCACGTCAGCATCGCAAGTAGTGTCAGCACCGCGAGCGGTCGCGGCCGGATCAGCTTTGACTTCCCTCAGTCCGGACGACTTGCGCGATGCAGTCTATCAGTCACTGGCAAAGTTACGCCCTAAGCAGCGGGCCGAGGTTACCCAGGAGTTGATTCATCAATTACGGCGCGCCCACATCAATGTAGCTTCTCGCCTATTTATTCTCGGCATTCCCGCGCGCACCACCGAAGAGTTGACGCCCAGCGATTTGGCCATGCTGCTGCGCTCAGTCCATTTCAGCGCCCCAGCAGTGATGAAGGCCCTCTCCGCAACTTTAGGCAGACTCTTTTCGCCGGACGAGTGAAAGGCCGGCCTAAATTCATCTGGCCGCTAAGCGGCCGAAAATCCACTCGAAGTTATTGCCTGTTCCGGGCGCGGATTGATTTAGCTGCTTCAACTGCGACTTGTCTGAGGTCCGCTTCGTTCGCGGCGTTGTGGGCGTAGGCGTCGATCATTGGTAGATCGTCGTTTGTCCCGACGTAGGCGAGCGCTTGCAGGGCGTCGCTTACTGTGGCTCGGTCGGGCGTCAAGGTGACGATTACTTGTCCGGCGGTTACTGAGTCGGCTTCTTTGACAGGGACTCTTTCGAGAGCGCCATCCATGGGGGAGCGGAATTCTTGTACTGTTCCTGACGCATCGCGGATTCGCGCGAGCAGGCCTCCGGCTCTTACCTTTGACCCCGGGCTCAAGAGGCTGACGATTGTGCCGGTTAGAGGGGATTTTACTTCAAAGGGTTCGAGCATTGCTCGGAGTTCGGGGCGGCCGCTGCCGTCGCTGAAGCGGACGAGTTGCAGGGCGGCGTTGCGACGCACTAAGGGTTCGCTGTCATTGAGCAGTCCGAGCAGCGCCCAATGAAAATCTTCAGAAGAATTGTCCTGGCCCATCACCCAGGCGGTTGTTTTGCGAATTTCGGCGATTGGGTTCTTGGATAAGGCGATGACTTGGGGGTAGAACTTCTTTACTTGCGGATCGTGGCGTTCGATGCGCTCGGCGACCTGCGAAAGGGCGTGTTGCATGTGGCGCGGGTTCTTTTCGTCGGCGAGATAAGTGGCGACGTCTTCGTCTGAGAGAGCGCGGCCGAACCAGGTGAGGTACCAGGTTAGGAAGGGGACGATGATGAAGAGGGCGGCGATGATGATTAGCCAGAGGTTGTTGGGGCGTCGAGAATTCGAGACAGTGGCGGCTTGAGAGTCTTTGCCGTTGGGGGTTATGAATTCAGTTTCCATTTGTCGAGATATTTAACCACAGAGGGCACAGCGCGGCAGAGCCGCAATCGTCCGCGTTAGCTCCGTAGGAGCAGAATGTTTATAGCCACAGCGATTACAAAAACAATCCCAGCTCCGTAGGAGCGAAACTAAAGGCGCGATATACATTGCGCTCCTACGGAGCGGTAAATGTAAGCAGACGGGATCTATAAATATTTCATCCCTACGGGATTGTTTGTGTCCAAGAAACTTGTTCAAAAAACAAGAAGTTCCACCTTTGCTACACAGAGGGACACAGGAGAGTTGAAGAGGCAGATCCAAAGCGCCGTCGAGGCCGGCGCACTCCAAATTTAGTGTGAAGGATAAAGGTGATAGAGCATCAAGTAAACTATCACTCCGGTGATTGAGACGTACAACCAGAGTGGCAGCGTGAATCGGGCGATCCTCTTGTGGCGGAGGAAGTCCCTGCGCTTGGCGCGACGCACGGTGATGATTACGAAGGGGACGATGACGGCGGCGAGAAAGGTGTGAGTCGTGAGGATCGTGAAGTAGATTGGGCGCGCGATTCCCTGCCCTGCAAATCGTGTCACTCCGTGATGCGAGTGGTAGACAATGTAAGAAATTAGGAACAGCACCGAAGCGGTTAATGCCGAAATCTGGCAATTGCGGTGAGCGATGATTCGCTTCCGCCGAATGAAAAAGTAGCCGCTTGATAAGAGCACGAAGCTGGATGCGTTGAGGATGGCGTTGAGATGCGGGAGGACATGAAAGAAGTCAGTCATTGGGTTTTGCACCGATAAGCTGCAGGCAATTTTGGATCGTGCGGTATTGCGGATTGGAAAGCGTCTGTCGCCCGCTAAAGCGGGCTTATTGTCTACCCTATTACTCTCAATCCAAGGACATGGGTCCCCGAGGAGCCGGTCGCTACCAAGAGTGTGTCAAAACTCGTGTCAGAACCCGGAGCGGTAGCGATGGGACCCTAACAATTCCGCGAAACTTGATGATCCGGTCGCTACCGCTCGCGGTTCTGACACTTGCCCCTGGCTATAACATTTCACGCCTTCAGCGTGAAACACCGTGTTTGGCGATCCGAAATTCGCAATTCGCAATCCGCAATGTAAGGCTTACTGCTCACTCGTCTCGCCTTCTCTTCTACTCATTTCCGACATGATTCGATTTACATCGGGCGGCAAGGCGCGACCTTTCCTGTCTTTGAGTGCCGGGACGGTATGCACTCCCGGCGTTCCAGGCGATGCGGCAATAAAGCCTCCCGTCGTCGGGGAAGGCGCGGCCGGAGCTTCTTTATTCACCGCGGTTGCAGGCTTCTCGCCGGCGGGAGCGGCATGTTTTGCCGCGGGCTTAATTGCGCGTGCTACTAGTTCCTCGTACCCGCAGCGCTCGCATTGCCAAAGGGGAAAGACCGCGTTCGGATCCGCGCTTTGATATACAGCCCGCTGGGAAGGAATGATCTTGCCACCACAACGTGGGCAGGCACGGCCGCGCGTGGTGCGCTTCTCGACATCGATTACCCTTAATAGTTCGCTTTGATTCTCCACGAATGTTCAAGCCTAGCTGGATTTGCGATGTCGAAAAGCAATAATAAAGATGGTGCAAAAGATCGAAACGGGCGGCACGAGCAGCACCAGGACACCGATGTTGAAATTTCGCATGAAGTTTGCGTTATGCGATAAAGAGGCGCGGCACATGACGCATTGCGCCAGCGTTGAGTCCGAAAAAAGCAAAACGCATAGCGCGGCGATAATCCCGAGTCTTAAGATCCGATCAACTTTCATAATCATCTTCTGTCGCCCGCTGAAGGAGTCTGTCGGGAAAAACAGCCGCCTAGCGCGAAATGCTTATAGCTCGCTCGCATCTCCGTTTTGTTCTCCGCTAAATCAAGAGCAGTTCCCTTCTATAAGCATTTTCTGCCTACGGCACTTTCTTCGGCAAGCTCGTAAAGCCGCCTCGAATGAATCTCTTGTCATTCCAACCAGGGGCGGCGCGCTTCGCACTTGCCGCTCCCACCCGATGCGGGCTGCCCGCGCGGGGACCCCGGCCGGGCTATTTATTTCGCCCCTTCGGCACTTGGCGGCGGGCCGTACCGTAGGTTCTTCGATCGAAAACTATCGGGGAAGAACACCAACAGCAGGCAAATACAGATAACCAGAGCCGGCACTATGGTCAGAATTAGATTGATTCGCTCAAACCGAAGGTGCATGAAATACGCGACAATCAGCGCCGCCTTGATGATTGACGCGCCCATCAGAATCACCAGCATATAAACCACCGGCAAATGTATGTAGCCGAGAAAAACTTCGACGCCCGTAAGCAGCAGAAGCCACGCCCAGACGGAAAGGAATAGTCTGTTACTGCCCGCAAAGTGCTCATGAGTTTCTTCGGGTGCGATTAT
>QHXG01000225.1:3969-21624 GCA_003222845.1 Acidobacteriota bacterium
ATTGTAGGCAACCAGTGCCAGAAACAAGCCAGCCCCAATCAGACAGATCAGGTTTAGCATTGATTGCTCGCGCTGCTCTGGTAATTCGCTCGTATCAGTCATCACCAATTTAGTTCAATCCAAATAGCATTCAAATCGTCTGATGCGCTTGACGCGCTAACGCAGTCTTCAATGCTTTTCAGTCGCCGCTGGCGGCGGGCTGTAACGGAGTCCCTGGGCTCGAAAACTATCAGGGAAGAAAACCAACAGCAGACAGATGCAGATCACCAGCGCCGGCACGATCGTCAAAATCAAATTGAGCCGCTCAAAACGGAGATGCATAAAGTACGCCACGATCAGCGCCGCCTTGATGATCGAAGCGCCCATCAGAATCACCAACATGTAAGCGACGGGCAAATGTATATAGCCAAGAAAGACTTCGAGGGCGGTAAGAAGCAGAAGCCATACCCAGACCGAAATGAACAGCTTGGCATTGCCGGCGAAATGCTCTTGAAACTCGATGTGTGTGCTCATCTTCTATCTGCTCCAAAACTGGGCTATATGACCTATGGGACGCATACGACACATCACTTGCCGCCGTCAACTGAAAGTATGTAGATCATCGGAAAGACGAACATCCAAACCAAATCTACGAAGTGCCAATACAAGCCGCTAATCTCGATGTCCTCATGTTTTAGCTTCTTTACTCGACCCGCCACTACCAGCAGATAGATACAGCCAGTGAAGACGTGAAACATGTGCATGCCGGTGATCCCAAAAAACGTCGCGCCGAAGAGCGGCGTTGAGCCGGGCCACCTTTCGCTCCATTCGGCCGGCAATTGAAATGGCGTAAGTCCCTCCGCGATTAGGTGGCGCCATTCAAACAAGTGCAGCACGATAAAGGTCGCGCCGAGGACTGCCGTCGCCAGGATCCATTTTCGCGCGGTCGAGCGTTTCGCGTGCGCTGAAGCTGAGACCGCCATGACCATCGTCAAGCTTGATGACAACAGCACCAACGTCATGATGGAAGAGAAAACAATGCTCGGCGAGAATTTGAACGGCGTCGGCCACACGTTTGACGCCCGCACGTAGGCGTATCCAATCAGCAGCGCCGAGAACGTCAACGAGTCGGACATGATGAAGAGCCACATGCCCAGCTTTCTATGGCCGACGCGATATGGGTGAACGCCGCCACCCCAGTCGTTCACAATTGCCTCTGCTTCAGTTGCCACCAGTCACCTCCGAGAAGTGGCACAGACTCTAGTCTATGCTCTGAAGTTTTCGATAACTTCTGGCCGCGTAGCGGCACGTTGAGTTTAGCCCCGTCTTTCAAGGCGGGGTGACTCACCGCATCTTATGTTTCCGTCGCGTTAGCGACGACTGAACAAATACTAGTGCAACGAACCCTTCAATCGTCGCTGACGCGACTCCGATGTAATTGCGCCGCCGTTTACCCGGCCTTAAAAGACCGGGCTAAATTCATCCGACCGCTACGCGGTACAACTCATTTCCAAAAGAACAAAAGCAAAAACAGCGCGACCCACAATCCGTCCATGAAATGCCAGTATATGGTCGTCGCCTCAGCCGCGCCTACGCGCTTCAATTCACCCTCGACCGTGTCGCGCTTCCGCGTGGTGCGCATCACTAAATAACCGAGCGCGAGAATGCCGCCGAACAAATGCAACCCATGCGCGGCCGTGAATAGATAGAAGAAGGAACTGTGCGGATTGCTGGACATATATACTCCCTGCCGCACCAGTTGCCGCCAGGCCATCAACTGCGAGGCCAGGAATCCCAGCCCGAGAATCAAAGTTATTGCCAACCATCGCCCATAGGCTGCATCGTTCAACGCTTTCAAGGATCGGCGCGAGATTTCCATGGTGAAGCTGCTGATCAGAATCACGACAGTACTTAACCAAAGTACCTTCGGCATCTGGATCGGACGCCAATCGTCTCCCGAAGCTGAGCGCACAATGTACGAACTGGACAACGCGACGAAAAGCATCAGGATGCTGCCGATCGCCACCCACACACCGATACGATAACGTGCCGGCGAGAATCTGAGCGGATGCCCATCTTCTGCGCCGCCGCCGCCGTTCTTATGAAAGCCGTTACCGTCGCGCGAGCTCGGACCTCCGCCCATCGTCGCGTCGATAAGCCGATCAGTGCTTGTGACCGTCGCCGCCATTCCCGCTGGTCTCTCCTAATCTTGCAGACACCTCGATGCCTTCGGGTTCAGTCTGCATCACAAAATCCTTCGGGGCGCCGGGAACTGAGAATTCATAGGGCCCGCGGTAGACTACCGGAACGTGGCCGGCAAAGTTGTCATGCGGCGGTGGCGTCGCCGTGGTCCATTCAAGCGTAGTCGCCTCCCAGGGATTGTCAGACGCTTTCTTGCCCTTGAAGAGACTCCAGACCAAATTAAAATAGAAAACAAATTGGACGGCGACCGTGATAATCGCGGCCACCGTGACAAACAAGACTAGCCCCTTCGAGTGCTTCAGAAACTCATATTCGTCAAATCGCGAATAACGTCGTGGCATGCCGAGCATTCCCATTGCGTGAAAGGGAACGAAGATCGCGTAAACGCCGAGGAACGTAATCCAAAAGTGAAACTTGCCCAGGCCTTCGTTCATCATCCGGCCAAACATTTTCGGGAACCAGAAATATGTCGCCGCGAACATTCCAAAGATCGACGCCACGCCCATAACCAGGTGGAAGTGCGCCGTCACAAAGTAAGTATCGTGGAAGAAGAAATCCAGCGATGTCTGCCCCAGCACCAGCCCGGTTATTCCACCGGCAACAAATAGCGATACGAATCCAATCGCAAACAACATAGGTGTGGTAAAGCGAATCTTCGCGCCCCACAACGTGCCGATCCAGTTGAACGTCTTAATCGCCGAGGGCACGCCAATGGACAGCGTCAGAATTGAAAACGCAATCGCCGAATATGGGCTCATGCCGCTGATGAACATGTGATGGCCCCAGACGAAGAAGCCCAGCATACCGATGGCAAAAAGTGCGAACACCATCGCGCGATAACCAAAGACAGGCTTGCGCGCGAAAGTCGAAAGGATGTGCGAGGTCGCGCCCATGCCCGGCAAAATCGCGATGTAAACTTCCGGATGGCCAAAGAACCAGAACAAGTGCTGCCAAAGCAACGGCGAGCCGCCGTTGTGCAGCGGCACGAGTGAGCCGCTCACGTACAAGTTGCCGGGAATAAAGAAGCTGGTCCCCGCGATTCGGTCCAACAGCAATAGAATTCCGCCGCCCAATAACACCGGAAATGAAAGCAGCGCCAGCACCGCGGTTGTAAACCAGGCCCAGCAAGTCAGTGGCATGCGCATCAAAGACATGCCGCGCGTGCGCATGTTCAGCAGCGTCGTAATGAAATTCAGCGCGCCGAGCAACGAACCCACGCAAAAAATCGCGATGCTGATGATCCAAAGACTTACACCTGCGCCCTGGCCGGGACCGGCGACCTTACCCAACGCGCTCAGCGGGGCATATCCGGTCCAGCCGCCAATTGGTCCAACTGTGCCACTTCCTCCGCCGAACGCCGACTCGCCTAACTTCGAAAACCAGGCGCCGATTGGCTGATTACCTTCCGCAAAAATCGCCGTCAACAAAACCAGGAAGCCAACCAGAGTCACCCAGAATGACATCATGTTGAGAAATGGAAAGGCCATGTCGTCGGCGCCAATTTGGATTGGGAGGAAGTAGTTGCCGAAGCCACCTTGTGGCGCCGTGGTCAGCACGAAAAAAACCATGATCGTTCCGTGCATGGTGACGAGCGAGAGATAAAACTCGGGGTTCATCACACCGCCCGGGGCGCCCGTCGGAAATAAGGTTTCCAGAATCTTAATATGGCTCCCGGGCCAGCTCAGGTTCACGCGCATCAGCACCGACATAAGCATTCCGACCAACACGGCGGACAGCGCCAGCAGGATGTACTGGATGCCGATCACTTTGTGATCGAGACTGAAGATGTATTTGCGAATGAAGCCGGTCGGCGCCGGATGCCGATGCACTTCTGCATGAGTTTCTGCCATCAGGATTCCTCCATCAAAATCAAAGGGCAAATCTAAACTCAGTAATTCGGAAGCTGGTACTTATTAAGCAGTTCATCCTTGCGCGTTTGAAACTGGTTCTGCGGCATCGCCACCAACTCATTGAACTCGTTCTCCGGAAGTACGAGCAGGAACGATTTCATCTTGAAGTGATTCATCCCGCACAACTCGGCACATGCCAACTCGTACTTGCCGACCTTATTGGCAGTGAAGTGAACGTGAATGGCCATGCCCGGCACCAGGTCCTGTTTGAATCGCAGCTGCGGGACCCAGAAACTGTGCGTGACGTCTTTCGATCGCAGAATCAATTCTGTGGGTCGGTTGGCTGGGATCACCAGCGTCGCAACCACCGCGTCGTCCTTGGCATTAGGATCGGCATCGTCTAGTCCAACCGGGTTCGTCGTGTCGTCAATCATTTCCGGATTGGTGCGCCCAAACGCGCCGTCTTTCCCGGAATAATGAAAGTTCCAGGCGAATTGCTGCGCGACAACTTCGACCGTGTAAGATCCTGGCGGTGCGGAATGCAGGTGCAGCGACGCCCAAACTCTCTGTCCCATTATGGCCAGGCTGATGAAGACTATGGCGGTCACCACCGTCCAGACAATTTCCAGGCGATTGTTTCCGTGAGAATAGGTCGCGCGTTGCGAATCCGCGCGGTCGCGGTATTTCCACAGAACCCAACCCAAGCCTATCTGCGCCGAAGCGAAGGCAATGCCTACGACTACGATCGTGATCATGAATTGGCTGTCGACTCGCGGCCCGTGTTCCGTGATGGCTTCAGGAAACCACCATCGTCCGCTGACGAACATCCAGACCGAGGCGACCGTAATAATCCAGATGGCTATTCCGAGAAGGCGTCCCATCAGTTGTCTCCTTCCGAGCGAAGGGCTAAGAGCCAAGAGCTAAGGGCTAAGAGCAAAGGGCTAGGTGTTGCCCGAATTTTCGCTTAGCTCTTTGCACTTAGCTCTTTGCACTTACCTCTTTGCCCTTTGCCCTTTGCCATTATCTATTCAAAACCATCACCCCGAACAACAGGGGCAGATAAAACACGGATGCCAGCAGCAACTGGCGCGCATGCTGATTTGATTTAGAAAGCGCTACGCGAATACCGATGGCCAAAAATAACAGCCCGAGCGCCAACGCCGTGACGAAATAGACTTTGCCGGAGATTCCCAAGACTGTGGGCAGAAGACTCACCGGCACCAGCATAAGAGAATAAGCAATGATCTGCTGGCCGGTAACTCGGCCTTCGGGTTCCACGACCGGCAGCATGCGGATGCCCGCGCGGCCATAGTCTTCGCGGTACATCCACGCAATCGCCAGAAAGTGCGGAAACTGCCAGAGGAACAAAATCGCAAACAGCACCCACGCCGCGACGACGATTTCGCCACGCGCCGCGGTCCAGCCAATCAACGGGGGCATCGCACCGGGGAAAGCACCCACGGCAGTCGAAAGCGTGGTGCGCGTCTTCAGTGGCGTGTAAAGAAAGAGATATCCCGCGATGACCGTCAAGCCGAGAATCGCCGACAACACATTGACGAAAAACGTAAGATACATTTCAGCGCCCGCGGTAAGCAGAACCCCGAGCCACATCGCTTCCAAAGGAAGTAATCTTCCCGAAGGAAGAGGCCGGGCAGCCGTGCGTCGCATCAAACCATCCAGATCGCGTTCGATGAATTGATTCAGCGTGCCAATGCCGGAAGCTAATAACCCGATACCAATCATCGCGTGAGCAAACAAAATAAAGTTGACTGCCCCACGCGAGCCGAGACAAAAACCCGCTGCCGAAGTCAACACGATGAGAAACGTAATACGAGGTTTGGTCAACTCGACGTAGGCCGAAAGTCGCGCCTTCGCGCCGAGCGGCATCAACGCTTCGGCTGGTGAGTTAATCTCGAGCGCAGTAGTCTTGATTAGACCTATAGGACTAATAGGGCCTATATGACTCATATGATCCATGGGACTTTATTACGATCCTAAGCTGGCGCCAAAACGTACGTCTGACGCTCCACGCGCAAAACTCTGAACAATCGCAAGGTCAATACGATGGTCGTGGCGAATACCAGCGCTCCGCAAGCAACATGTGACACCGTTACGAAGATCATCGGATTCAGCGGTTGCGGATCGTTGGGCGAAGCTGCACGCGTGATGTACGCAGCCAGACCAAGAAATAACTGCACAGCGAGCAGCACCCCAGCGAGTAACGCCGGCCTGACCAGGTACTTCTCCTCTCGATAACGCAACAGTGAAGTCATGACAGTTACGCCGAGTATCAATGTCACGACCACCGCGCCTCCGATATGAGCGAGCAGCAAAGGAGTAGGTAACGGCTGGTCCCACGTTGCCGAATGTCGCAGCGTCGCGCCCAAAACGAGTTGAGCCAGAATCGCTGCGAGTGCGACGACGCACAACGCCCGCATTGAAACCGCACCCGGCTCGTCATTAATACTGAGACCCGGAGCCACCCAACTTCGCGAGGTAAACACCGCGATGCTCACTGTAGTTAGAAAGAACAATTGCGCCAGTGTCGCGTGGGCGGCAGACACCGCCAGCGGCAAATTCAACTTGACGGTCAGACCGCCGAGTAAGCCCTGGGCGATCACGCCCGCGAGCGCAATCCATCCCAGACGCCTAATCCACGCGCGTCTCTCGCGAAGCTGCAACAGGATCGCGAGCACGATGGTCAGAAGCCCTACGGACGTGGCCACTAATCGATGGCCATGCTCCCAAAACAGATTGCCGACCATCTTCGGAAAAAACTGGCCGTTCGATAGAGGCCAATCAGATGTCGCCAGCCCCGCATCGTGGCTGGTGACGTTTGCACCCGCGATAATAAGAAAGAACGTCGCGCACGCCACCAGGACTGCGAACCGATGAACACCTCTGGACATTGTTGATTTGGTCTTTGGTCTTTGGCCTTTGGCCCTTGACGAACACTCCAGTCACGAGACAAAGACCAAAGACCTAAGGCCCAAGACCTATTTCTTGCTCAGCATTGGGAACTCGATTGCCGGTAACATCTGAAGCGAACTGGGCTGACCTAGCAGCTCGGCGCTAGCGCCAAAGGTAAAGTCAGCAGTCGCCGCGCCGCTTGCGGGGACGGTCACTTCCATCTTCTGCTCAGTGCCGTTCACTCCGCCTTCATGCCAGGCAATCACGGTGTACTTGCCCGGCGGCACGCCCTTGATCGTAAAGCTGCCATCGTCGCCGCTCACCGCAAAGAAAGGGTGCTTCAACACTCCGATGTAAGCCTTCATCCACGGATGCTGGTTGCATTTGACAGGAACTAACACCTCGGCGACGTTCAACTGGTGCTTCAAAGCCGCGGCGCCGTTTGCCTGCTGTTGGTTCCAGTCCGGATTATTCTTGGGCGTGAAGTGGATGTTATGCGTCGTTGCGTCGCTGTTCGTAATAGTGATTTCTTGTTTTACCATCACGCCCAGGACGTGCGGCTTATAATGACAACCATTCTGATCCAACGTTACCGGGGTTTTTGACGATTCAAATGACCAGTCCCCGACCTTTGAGCCGTCAGCCAGAGTTCCGTCTTTGATGTACACGAAGCTATTGGCAACCTTGCCGTCTTTAACAACCCACTCCTCAGACGTTAAGTTCGGACTCTTCGCGGTACAAGCCGCGTCGGCCGACGTGTCGATCTTTTTTGCTTCCGGGGCGGCGCCGTTATAAGAAACTTTTCCGGAAATTGTCCCTTCATTGCCTTTGGGCTTGAAGGTCTTGGCTGTTGGACCTCCGGTGTCCTCTTCGGTCTTCGGGCCGCCGCATGACGATGCTAACGATAGTAGGCTTAAGACCGCGATTAGACCCAGGCAGAATCGTGCGCGTTTACTTAACATAATCTTTGATTCCTCCAAATTAAACTCACTTCAAATTCGCGACCAGCATAACCCACTGGTGTTTAGAGTACCAACTTTAGTTGGGTTTTTCTGTCAGAACCGCCTGCGGTAGCGGGCGGTTGATCCCTGTCTATTAAAGCCCGACTAAAGTCGGTACTCTGAACGCTCGCTCATCCGGGGCCGCGACTTACCTTTGCGGTCGATCGGTGACCGGCTAGGCTCGCCCGATCGGTACGCTTTCCATTAAAATTGCGACCCGTTGCCGCAGGCTTTTGTTGTTGGCCCGCCGGGGGTGGCGGCGGCGCAGGTGTAGCCGATAATAAACGTCGGTTCTCATCCGGTGTCATCAAAAACATGTAACGCACCAAGAGCCGCGCATGGTCGTCATGATAGTTAGCCACATCAGTCGGTGGATTCGGCAGATTCACGACCCAGCGATCCCCTTCCTTCCTGAACAAGCCGGTGGGCATGGCCGTACCTGGGCTGATCTGCGCGGGATCTAAAAGCCAACGGAAAACCCAGTCGGGTTTAAGACGCTGCGAAGCAAGCAGGAAGTTGGGCGCAATTGCCTTTGCATCATGCACCGGTTCGCCGGTAATGTGACACTTCAGGCAGGGAGTCCCCGACACAAACATATTGCGCGCAATTGAGCGTTCAGCCTCGCTCATCGGCGGCAAAGGCTCTTTGATGTACGGTTCGTTCTGCGACGAGACGGCCATGAAGAAGCGTACCAGCACTCGCAATTCATTCGGCGAAAAATTGAATGTCGGCATGTGCACCTGTAGGTACGGCCGTACCCCGTTGCGATTCGCGCCGGGCTGAGGCTGCAACCTCCCTCCGGTTTGATCGTTGGCGGCGGCTGAAGGCTTGGCTTCGGCTGTTGGAGTTGCCGCGGCGCTCGGAGATGGCGACGCAGGAACGGCCGGCTTTTCGCCGGACTGCATCAATGACGGATCTTTCAAAAACTTCATCAACCAATCAGGATCGACACGCGCGCCCTCGCTGGTTAGCATCGGCGGCAGAAGCTCTTTCGTACTTTGATAAAACGGCAACGAAGTCAGCACCGCGCCGCCTGTCATCGTTGGTTCCGCTGAGTTGCTATATACCGGAACCCGTTGACCGGGTTGCAGCACGTGACAACCCATGCAGTTATATTTTTTGATTACCCACCAGCCGTTTTGAATATCCTGCCGCCTCGCGTCCTGCGGATTGTAGAACAGCGAAGCAGGTACGTTTGCTCCTTCAGCACCGAGGCTGCCCAAAAGAAGCGTCGTCAATCCGGCGCGCCACGCTTCGGTCAGATAAGGCTTGGGCATGCGGAGCTTGTCTTTGCCCTCCAGATATTGCGACTTGCCCGTGTCGTAGATCTTCGGCTCGGCCAGCTTGTGCTCGAAGAAACCGCGATGGTTGTACCATTCTTTCTCTTTATCCTTCGGGTGAAGCTGCAACGGATCGCGGCCATACTCGGCATCCTGAGTCAGCAAAGCAAAGTCGAGACGCTCAAGCGGCGTGGCGCCTTCAGTCGTCAATTCTTTACCGATGCGTTGCTCTTCTTCAAATCCCTTGATTTCATGACAGCCGGCGCAACCGTATTGTTTGATCTCGGCCTTGCCGTCTTCCGCCAATTTCGGATCGTCCATGAAAGAGACGTCCTCAGAAGAAGACGGAGCTGACAGCGAGAACAAATAGGTCGCGAGGTCGCGCGCGTCTTGCTCGGAAAGCCGCAGGTTCGGCATTACCGTCATATTCTGCACTTGAAGCTCCGCGCCATCGTTGGGACATTTCGAATGCAGTTCGGTGTCGAACAGAAACGGCAAACCGTGCTTTGCGTAATCTTCCGGAGTTAGGTCGCGATGTTCTTTCGGACAGTAAGGGGCCCAACGCTCGCGGGGGTTGTAAATCCAACGCACGATGTAATCATAGTTCGCCTTTTCGCCGACTCTGGTCAGGTTCGCCGCGAATGTGCCACCCATCTTTGCATCCTCTTCGCCGATCGAATGGCACGCGAGACAACCGCGCGATTCAAACAAGTCCTTGCCGTGATTTTTGTCACCCGGCTGTTGCGCCGGCGCCTTGCCATCAAAACTGTTCTGCCAGAGATAAGCGGCGACCGCCTTCAAATCATCCGGCCCATCCGCGTCATCCGCGAAACGCCAGAACGTCGGCATCTTGGTGCCGGGACGAAATGCTTGCGGATCTTTCAGCCAAACCGGAATCCATTCCTGGCGGAGTTTCAATCGCACGTCTTTCAGATTCGGCCCAACTTTTTTCTGGTCCTGCTGCAGATATCTCGTTTGCAGGTTAAGCTCATCAATGCGCGCGGCGAGTTGGCTGTTCATTACGCGCAGTTGCTCGGCATGGGCCAATAACTGCTGCACGTCCGCGCCTTCGTTTGCAGTAGCATCAGTGTCAAGTTTGGCTTGGCGTTCGTTCGCGGCAATTTGATCCTGAAGCTGCGAAATCTGTTGGCGAGCATTGGTCAGCGCATCCGCCTCTCGATCAAAGGCTTCCATGCGATGACAACCGACGCAACCACGCTGATAGAACAAATCCTTGCCGAGATTCAGCGTGTCCGCTCCCTGCGTCATGCGGTCGTTGGCATGACACATCTGACAGCCGGCTTCGGTGTTTTCTTTATGAAAGAGAGGATGCAGCCAAAACGGATTCAGCCCGTGCGCCTTCACCACGCTCGTCGTCGCGCGCCCATTGCCTCCGTGACAAGCGGAACACCCAAACTTTTCCGGATTGTGGATTTGCAGAAGTTCTTTACGCGGATGGCTGACAAAGGCCGCGGCGAAATCGTCAGGCTTCTTGCCTGGTCCGTTTGGCGCCATGTCGGATGCTTTAATGTTCAGCGGCTCACGCGTACCAAGATGACAGACCTCGCAACGATCGACGATCCCATAATCGTTTACGTTAAGCTGATGACCGAGAATCGTGTAGTCGAAAGAGTTCTCGTTCTTGTTGATGAGATCGTTGATGCTCTTTTGCGGTAACAGACTGACGTGATTCTTCAAATAGTCTTCACGTTTCTTCGCCAACTCCGTCGGCTCTTTCAGCAGCTCCGCTTTCTCGCCCAGCACTTTAGCTTTCTCCTCGCGCAGCCCGTTAAATGCCTCCTCAAGTTGCGCGAAATCCATTTTCTGTCGCGCTGTCTTGCCACCTTCCTCGGCGGGGAGATCAACCGCGACCTGCTCTTTCTTTTTCGACTCCAACTGCCCTTTGTAATATCGCTCCCAGAAACTGCCCTTCGGGGAGGTCTCGAGCTTATAAGTGATGACGACGATTCGCCCGCGCTGATTCTGAAACGGATCGGTGACGGCATCGAGCCTAGCCTGAATCTGAGCTACGCGCCGATCTCTTGCCGCGACCTCGTCCCTGACCTTGTCGAGCGCGGCCTTGGCTTCTTCGTCGAGTTGTTGATACTCGGGCGTCGCTTTTATTTCTGCTTCGTCTTTGCCGGCGTCTTTGCGAATGCTCTTGAGATAAGCGGTGTAGCGCTTGACGAATTCACGCTGCATGCCTTTCCACGGACGCTGGTAGAATCCTTCGTCGTACAAGGCCCAGCCCGCAGAGAAGATCAACAGCAGCGTGCAGACGAGGATAATCGCGCTCGTAGATCGGCTGACGATCGGATCGCGTTGCGGCTCTGCTTCCTTCTTTACGAGAGATTCAATAGGTTCAGGAGATTCTGCCATGTACGATAAACTTTAGTTTGTCGTTGTCCTATGAATTTCGGCGCCGGTCTTTCTTCGACATGACGACAAACTGAAGTTTGTCGGACATCTTGCTCAGACATTGAACCACGGCGTTACCCAGACGTATTTGATCGTGAACACCAAACGCAAGAAAAGCTTCACCGGCAAAGCCAGCAAAACACTGATCGCAAAGAACTGAAAAGTCAGATACTGAAGAAGGCTGGTATTTGCCAGCAGCTTTGTCTCAAACGAATCGGGAATCTTCGCCCATTCCAAAAACTTCTTTGGCGATTTGAGATAACTGAATTTGAACGGGCCGCGCTTCATCAGCCAGTGGAAAAACAATCCCGCAACAATATAAAAGGTGCCCACGACGATGCCGCCAAAGATCATCTTGGCGATCCAGTTGGTCGCCAGGAATCCGAATCCGGGTATTCCCGCGACGATCTCATGTAAATCCCGATTCCGATCAAAAACCACAGTGTTGTGGTCCCAAGTCTGTCCCGGCCAAAACCAGATCCAGCCCGGCCCGCGAATAAACGTGCCAATGAAAATAAGCAGAATCCACATCAAGAAGCCCCAGCCAAACATCGCCACGGCAAACCTTCTTTGCTTGATTGTGTAGTAGCCGTTGCCCAGCGGATTCGAATCAACGTATGGAAAAACCATGAGTCCGATCATGATGATCGAAGGCATCACGACACCTGCGATCCAGGGATCGAAGTAAACCAGCATCTCCTGCAATCCGAGGAAGTACCACGGCGCTTTCGATGGATTCATCGTCAGGTTGGGATTGGAAGGTTCTTCGAGTGGGGCGTTGAGCGTGATCGACCAGACATACAAAACGACCGTCACGATCACGGCGGCCAGGAACTCTATCCGCACCAGATAGGGCCAGACGTGCAGCTCCCTCGCCCAGCCGGGTCGCCACGGTTCGGCTTTGCGATGATGCGTCTTGGCAAGTTGCGGCTCGCTTTCCAGTTCACCAATCAACCGATCGTTGACCACCGCCTGTCTGATTCCCAGCCAGGTAAAAAACGGCACGAGAAAAAGCATCGCCACAATGGGAACGTTGTCGGGCGCTGATACAATCTTCCAAAGCTGATGCCAATCCTGGACGGAATAGATGAAAAGGCCAAGCAGGACGACGGCCACACCCAAGCCGATCAGCTTGTTCCGTCGCGAACCGGGCTGCGGTTGGACTATCGCGCTCATTTCTTTTTCGGCACTTTCATTTCCGATTCAAGCATCACCGGCGCCGGCCCCGATATGCCACCATCTTTTCGGATGCGCCAAAAGTGGACCGCCATAAAGATCGACGCCACCAGCGGAATGCCGATGCAATGCCAGATGTATGCGCGCAGCAAGGCATTCGCATCGACAATCGATCCACCAAGCAAGCCGAAACGCACGTCGTTGTAAGGCGTCAGACCGAGCTTCGCCCCAAATGGCCCTTCATTACCAAGCAACGGCGTCGCGCGCGCCATGTTTGTTCCCACGGTCACCGCCCAGAATCCGAGTTGATCATCGGGCAACAAATATCCGGTAAACGAAAGCAAAAGCGTCAGCACCAGCAGCACGACGCCCACGCACCAGTTGAACTCACGCGGCTTTTTGTACGAGCCGGTCAGCACGACGCGAAACATGTGCAGCCAGGTCGTGATTACCATCAAATGCGCCGCCCAACGATGCATGTTGCGCAGAAGTTTTCCAAACGGCACGTCATGCTCGAGATAAAGGATGTCGCGAAACGCCTGAATCTTTGTTGGGTGGTAGTAGAACATTAGCAGCACGCCAGTGAACGTCAGCACAATGAAGAGATAGAACGTGATGCCGCCCATGCCCCAAGTGTACTGATAACGCACCGCGTCCCGATTGATCTTCGCTGGATGCAGATGCAGAAAGACGTTCGAAAGAACAGCGAGCGAGCGGTTGCGCGGATCGGAACGCTCGTGCGAAACGCGAAAGATCGATTTCCAAACCTGGGTTTGCTGTGGGTCTTTATAGTCTTTGGCTTCTTCGAGCGCACGATCTTTCAGCGCGACCGCCGATTCCTTCGCGCGCTCGACCAAACCGACGTCTGTCTTCTCGCCGGTTAGCTGCTTCGTTTCTTTCTGCTCAGAATCTGCCATCGCTACAACTGAATATATGCGCCGTCGTCGTTAAACTCATTCTTCTCGCCCTTCGGCCACTTGTAGAGCTTCGCAGTGTTGACGACAATCTGGCCTTCCGCATCCAGCCTGACCTCCGCGCGATCCATCGGACGAGGCGCCGGGCCTTCGAAGTTTATGGCCTCGCTGTCATAGCCGCTGCCGTGACACGGGCACTTGAATTTGTTCTCGCTCGCGCGCCAGTCAGGCGTGCAGCCCAAGTGCGTGCAGCGCGCGTAAACTACAAACAGCCGGTCGGAAGTCTTGTCAACCCAGATGCGGTACTGCTGCTGCCACTTGGTATCCACTCCCAAAGCATAATCGCCGGGAAATCCTATTTTGAAAGTGCTGGAAGGTTCGGTAATCGAACGTGGCAGGAAGAACCGCACGAACATCAGAAAGCAAGTCGTCAGAAAGCCGGCGAGGCTAGCCCAGACGATGCGGCGTCGCATCTTGTTCACCGGTGGATCGGGAGCTGACTCGACAACTACGGCCGGCGGTTTCCCCGCGGGCTTCGCTGGAGTTTTCTTGACCGCCGGCGCTGGCGGCTCAGCCACGGCTACTGATGTTTCTTTGGTCGGAACGCTATCCACTCCCATGACCTCCCCTGAAAGCCACGGACTTAGAATCTTAGAAAGTCACACTGCTACGCCGAGGATTGCGAAGTAATTATACAATCCCCCACGCCACAGGGATCAAAACGTCTCTGCGAAACCGAAGTGCGTCTGTTCACTTAGAAAAGCGCCGCGCCCAAAAAAGAATTATAAACTGGCGCGGCAGCCGACTTTTATACATCTTTCGCGTGCTGGTTGGCAAGGACATTGTTAAGATTGGGATCGATTGGGATGCATTGATCCTTTTCCAATCTGATGAAATTGAAACCGAAAGCACGCGTCGTCCTTTATAGTAAACCCGGCTGTCATCTCTGCGAGGAAATGAAAGAGGAGATGAACCGGGCGGGCTGCTCTGATCTCTACGAACTCGAAGAAGTCAATATTGAAGACGCCGCCGATCTGTTTGCAAGATACCGATACGAGATTCCGGTCTTGAGCATTAATGGGGTCGAGGCATTCCGATACCACCTTCGCGCAGACGAGTTTAGGAATTATGTGACTGCGCTGGTTAGACCATAGGGCTTTCAAGAGTCTGCGGGGGCAAGCCACCCTTCCTTACCTGAGAGGATGCCAGGCTGATCAAGGCCGGGCTAGGTACTCGATTAATTGAGGTGGTAACTCTTTCTCCTAGCTGAAGGTCAAAAGTTGATTCACCTCACAGGTCAGGAAGGGTGGCTTGCCCCCGCCTGATCGAGATTGAGATTTAACTCTCGACTGCACTCCTCAATCGACTGAAACAAGCGCGCCCGCTCTGGCTCATCAGTACTAGTTCGATAGGCCATGATTGAATCCTTCAGCGCCGCCAGACCCTTATACAGACCGGCGTTCTCAATCGGCGGGGTCAAATACGAAATCAATTCCGCATAAGAGCGACGCTTCGCGATCGTCCCCTCCGAAGGATTGTTCACACTGTAGATGTAGATATTCGGCAATTCGCCAATTAAACGATCGGGCCAGCATTCAGATGAGAGTCCGACCTGTTTGCCCGGCATGAATTCCATCGCGCCATGGGTGCCGACGTTAACAACGGCGTCGGCTTTGAAAACCTTTTCCAGATAAGTGTAGAAAGCCGCAAAGCCGTGATGCGGCGTGCCGCCTTTCGACATCAGCAGGCGCATCGGATCGTCTTCGTAGCCAAACGTCGGCTGAACACCAACAAAGATGTTGCCGAGCATTATTCCTTGAATCAACAGATCGCCGTCAATAGAATTGATTGTTCCGGGCGCCCTTCCCCACTCAGCTTCAATTTCTTCGGCAAAGGGACAAAGGCGCAGATATTCATCGACGTTCATTCGATAAGTGACGTTGGCAGTCGCACCGAAGCTCTCCGAATTGCCGTCGAGCAACTTTGATCGCAGTTCATCAACCCTCTCGGGAACATCAACTCGATAACCGTCTTTCTTCAATTGGGCGAGAAGATCGACGAGACTCGCCAGCACGTCGAGGTCAGCAGCCGTGCCGATGTTGCCTTTATTTGGTGGAAAACAATAAAGGACCAACGCTACCTTCAAGTGATCGCGCCGAGCAGTTTGCAAATGATTCCAACGTTTCAGACGCCGCGCGACCCGGCGGCAACGATCTTCAAGAGGCGCCGGCTCGACTCCGCGCTCAGAGATCCCACCAAACACCAAAGGCGCGGTCGCGCCATCGATTTCCGGAATCGCGACTTGCATCCCCGTCTGCACTGGATTCAATCCCGTGAAGGATTCGCGCCATGATTCAATTGTCTGGGTATCTAAGCTCACTAAAGATCGGTAAGGAATGTTGATCTCGGCGAGAAAGTTTGCCGATGCTTCGCTGTCATTCATCGCCGGACCCCCGACGAAACTGAACCCGGTCAGCGAAACGATTTGACTGACGCGCGCTCGGCTTTCGATCTTATTTCGTGTGTTTTCGTGGATCGTCTCTTTGATAGACTGAAGATCGAGATCCACGAAATCACACGAAAGATTTGCCGCTGGTTGTTCACCCGACCCCGCTTCTTCCCGCTGAAGAAAGAACTTCTCGCAGGCTTCCCGATTATCCATCAAAGTCGAGATAATCGGCATGACGCTCAACCCTTCCGCTTCAATCGCACGAATCAAGCCATCGTAATGTTTGCGCGCATCGCTGACGATCTGTGGCCGCATCAACAGAAGGCCGATAGTCGATTTTGGATCAAGCGCGTCCGCCTTGGTCATTGATCTTTGGTCTTTGGTCTTTGTTCTTCGCGCGCCGTACCAACTTCTGTAAGCATCGAACGATTCAAACAGACTCGACGCATCCGTGTGGTAGATACCGATTATCGGCAGCGATTCAGGCGCCGGGATTTCCACCCTCCTGACTCGCTCGTCGTCAAGGTAATGCTTCAACGCATAGAGCAGCATCGAGCGAATGTTCCGCGGACTCGGCTGCAGGAAATAACAGAAAAGCATCAAATAATTCTTCACGTCTCGCAGCGCGCCCGCGCTGGGGACGAAACGAAGCAAGGAAGGCAGACGGTCCGCAAACTTCAGGTATTGCGCGCGGGCGTGACCCTTCGCCCCATTTTCTGAGCTCTTGCTGCGAGCCTGTCGCCCAATCCATGAGCCGATCGAACGGAGCAGCGTCGTCGCATTCCTAGCATCCAAACTCTCGGCGCCTTCTGCTGCTTCATTGTTTTGCGTCTTTGCGCCTTTGCGTGACCCAATTCTTGGCAATCTCGCAAAATTCAGCCTGCCAAGCCGCGTGCGCTTCATCAACGCGGGCATGCAGTTCATGACCACAACCGCGCGATGTCTTTTTCGATACTGATCAAGCAGAGCAATCAGCCGCGCCGCGTTTTCGCCGTCCATCACGTGAATAACGAAGACCACATCAGTATCACGAAGATCCGTTTCTATCCCGCTCCACTCTTCATCCGAGAAGACCGCACCAAAGTTGTGAGCCACCACGCGCAGATCGAGTCCGTGCCGCCGATTGATCTCCTGTTCAGCATTGCGCAGCGGGGCGAGCAAACTTGATCCGACATATAGAACCGCTATTTTCATCTCCTATCTTTCCTTCGCGTGATTTCGTTTTGTGTTTCCTCTGCTTTCGTGGATCGTGCGCTGCTTAACCAAGTGAACGATCCACGAAATTTCACGAACCAAGAACAAACAAACACGAAAAGAACTAAATCACGTAACGCTTCCATTCAAGTTTCGCCTGACTGCCGAAATTGAATAACAACCCCACGCGCATATGCGTAGCCTTCATGTAAATTATTATCAGCCCTTCACTACGCCCCGCTAGCCCTTCGCAGCCCTTTATTTCGACGATGATCTGTCCGA
>QHXG01000225.1:21662-29087 GCA_003222845.1 Acidobacteriota bacterium
TTAAGCTCCAGTCCTTTGTACTCAATCCTCAATGGCTTCTGCGCCTCGAACGGTATGTCCCTTCGACTAAGCTCAATCTGCAGCGCTTCCTGATAGACTGGCTCAAGAAATCCGCGACCAAGTGTGTACCAGACATCCATCGCCGCGCCCACGATGCGGTAAACCTCTTCCTTTAATATCAGTTCGGGCACCTTCGTGTGAGTTCGTTAATTTCGTGTCTTTTCGTGGATCGTGCCTGCGTGGATAAGGCAAACGACCCACGAAGTCACACGAAAGAAACCAATAATAAACACGAATTACGTTTCGTTAAGCTCCGCCTTCTATGATATCCCGCAGCCGTTCGAGAATCTCCTCATCCGGATTCCAGAAGCCTCGATCGTGTGCTTCGAGCAGACGCCGTACCAACGACTTCAGCGAATGCGGATTCAACTCGCGTAAACGATTGAGCATCATCGTATCCAACAAGAACGTCTGCGAGATCTCTGTGTAGATCCATGGATCGACTGCATTCGCAGTTGCGCTCCAGCCGAACGTATTCGCCACATGATTTTCGATTTCAGCCACACCGCGGAAGCCGTGTTTCAGCATTCCTTCATACCACTTCGGATTCAGAGTCTTCGCGCGCGTCTCGAGCCGTACGGTTTCTTCCAACGATCGAATCTTCGTTTGCGGCGAAAGCGAATCGGACAAATAGATCGACGGACGAGATTTAGCCCGCGTCTCAACTGCCTTCGATATTCCGCCGAGGTATTCGAAATAATGATCGACGTCGGTGATCCCTACTTCGAATGAATCAATGTTCTGATAAGTTGCTTCGACGAGCGAGAGGGCGTCATCCATCAACCCTCGCGCTTCACGACCTTCAACGCTTCGTCCTTTTGAGTCGCGTGTGTACGCAAAGCACTTACGGGTCACGAACAGATCGCCAAGCGTCGCGTCGTTCTCCCATGCCGACTGCATCACCATGAAGTTGACATTCGTACCATAGTTGCCCGGCGCGTTTGAAAAGACGCGGGTGACTGCATCATCGAACTCGAACCCGCCCGCATCCACCTTCGCTGAAACGTTGCGCTCCTGGGTACGCAGGCGTCCCGCCTGCTCGCCCTTCGCGTCATTCGCATTGATCTTTTCCAAGACGTTGCGCCGCACGTAATTCATATCGAGTGGTTCATCTAGCGTGGCAACTCGCCGCACTGCTTTATCAAGCAAAGCCATCGTCGGCGTAAACAGATCGCGGAAGATGCCCGAAACCGTTATCACGACGTCGATCCGCGGACGCCTCAATTGTTCCAAAGGGATCACTTCGATTTCAGTGGCGCGATTCAGCGCATCGCGCACTGGGCGCACACCGAGCAACCAGAGAGCTTGCGCGACCCCTTCACCATGCGTCTTGATGTTGTCCAGACCCCAGAGGACGAGCGCTAACGCGCGCGGATAGCGTCCGTGTTCATCAAAATAACGACGAAGCAACGCGTCCGCCGTGCGCTCCGCCCGCGCGAAGGCCATTTGCGAAGGGACTGAATAAGGATTAACCGCATGCGTATTGCGGCCCGTCGGAAGCACAAACGGATTCTGAACGATGTCCGAGCCTGGGCCGGGCCTGATGTATTCACCACGCAGCGCGCGCACTAGTGAATCAATCTCGTTATTTGAATCCAGTTGTTCAGCAACTTTTGCGAGGAGCAAAAAGGTAGGCCGCGACTCTTCGCGGTCAACGCCCGCCTTCGAATTCAACCAGTCACCCGCCGTCTCCACTCCGTCTTCACAGAACTGGCGCACCGCTTCCGCGACTATGCCGTCAATCATTTCTCTAGTCTCACTGGCCGAAGTCTCGTGAAGCAACGCATCATAGGAATCGACGCCTAATGCTTCCGCGATCAGCCTCGGTAACGCGCGCGCGCCGTGCTCCGACCTGTCGAACGACGCGACCATCCGCAGCAAATCTGCTTTTTCCTGAAGCTCCGATGCGCGACCAAATACGTGCAGGCCCGTAGGAATCAGCCGCTGTTCGATTTCAACTAATTGTTCATAAAGCCGCGTAACGCGCGCATCGCGCTCAGTTGCGGTTTCTTTGGGATTCATTGCGAGAGTTTGCGCTCCAGTCCACCTTTTCTCAATTCGAAATCTTTTAACTGAAAACCGTGCCGCGGGCAAGACGGCCAACGTTAAGAAGTCTCAAGCTCCCACTCAATCCCATCAAGATGCCGCCTCTTGGCCCGAAGGTCTCACAACTTGCAGTTACGCTCATTCGCCTGAGGATGCAATTCTCTTATGAGCACGATGCAAAATTTTTTCTTGACACAAGCGCTTATCCGTATTAGAGTTCGCGCCACTTGCGAGTGTACGTGCCTTGTGATTTTGCGAGATTGCCCGGCGTTTCGTGAGGTGCCTCCCCCGTAATTTTTCTGGCTACGGCAACAAGGCGCGTTCCCACCTCTTTCGGCCAGCCTTTTCGAGCAAGGGTCAGGTAAAAGCAACAGGGACGAGCAATTGTCGCGAGGCAAATTGACCCTCCGTCCCTACACGCGAGTCAATTCAAGATGCTAGGAGGTCAGAGAGTATGATAAAGCTGCTCAGAGTATTAGTGTTTCCCCTTCTCTTCGTAGCCATCGCCGTGCCTATTTGGACATCGCGAATAGTTGAAGGTCAATCAGCGAGTGAAGCCCCGACTGGCTTTGACACTCTAACCAATGATCCAACTTTTGTTAGCCAGGCTACGCACGATGACGATCGAGGGACGTTTGAGGAGCGGGACGATGTCGTCAAAGGTCTCGGCCCGGTCTACAACGCCCAGTCGTGCGCTGAATGTCACCAAAACCCCGTCACCGGAGGAATCAGCCAGATCTCGGAACTTCGAGCTGGACATAACGACGGCTCTGGGAACTTCGTTCCAGCCACGCTAACTATTAATGATGGCGGTGGCTTGACCGGGGTAACCATTGCCAACAGATCGCTCATTAATCAGCGGGCGACGTGTCCTGGCGTGGTGACTGATCTAGTCACCCACGCTGTCATCTACAATCACCCGAATGAACAGGCCCAGGAACGAGTGCCTGGCGCTGAAACTGTTCGCACTCGGCGCATGACCACCAACCTGTTGGGCCTTGGCTTCGTGGAATCTATTTCCAACACGACCCTGCAGAATATTCCCAATGGCCAACCAAGCGGCATGAAGGGACAGGTAACGTTCGTGCCGGTGGCTGAAGCAAACAACGCGCTTCGCATCGGTCGCTTCGGCTGGAAGAGCCAGGATGCCAGCCTGCTTACCTTTTCTAGTGGCGCTTACCTGAATGAGATGGGTATAACTAACCGGTTCAATACGGCTGAGGTCACAACCTTGTGCGACGATGTCTCCGACACCACACGCTGCAACAACAATTCGAACGTGGTCTGTGGTGAAGATCCGGACAATGACATCGACGCCTTTGCCCGGTTCATGAGAGCCACCAAGGCGCCATCGCGAGATGCCCGGCTCGCCGCGACCGCCAGTGCTCAGGCCGGGGCCTCGCTTTTCCATTCAATAGGCTGTGACATATGCCACATCGCAACCTTGACCACGGCGCCTGCCGGCACCCTGATAAATGGCGGCGCCTTTACTGTCCCGGCTGCGCTGGGCAACAAGAATATCCACCCGTACAGCGATTTTCTGCTGCATGATGTGGGTACCGGCGATGGTATCGCTCAGGTGATCGATCCCAATACTGGTCAGCTTGATCAGACAATGAAGAACAAGATGCGCACGGCTCCGCTCTGGGGAGTGCGCACCCGCAACGAACTGATGCACGACGGAGAAAACTACACGCGTAACGAAGCCATTCTTCGTCACGCGAATGAAGCTAACGGAGTCATCAACAGCTATCGCAACTTAAGCACGAACGACGCAAAAGAACCAGTTGATAGATTTTCTGAATTCCTTGTGACGCGCTTAGGTACACCATGGGTGGGGCCGGCGTTGAATTCGGCCGGCCTCACGTACCTTCATTGTTTCGCGGAACCCCGGCTACGACTTCACATTAGAAAGGCTCGCTAATCCAAAGAGGAGGCGGTGGGGATGTTAGATCAACGACTACCGCAGTCGCTTCTTGGCGCTCTAATGTTAGCCAGCGCGATCCTGGGGCTGGCCTGCGGCAAATCAGCGGACGAAACAAAGAGTCCGGAACTTGAACCGCATGCCGTATCAAGCAACAGTCCGACGCCGCTAACGCCTCCAGTTCTGCGAGCGACCGCGACTCCGATGGAAGCAAACCAATCCCCAGGTCCGCCGCCCAAACCAGATGAAGTGCGCGATGCTATGGCGCGCGTCTTCGATAAGACGGTCGCTTTGGACGAGCACCAAGTCCCGGGATTCTTCGTGGGCGATTTTAATGGTGACGGCTCAGAAGATCTGGCCGTAGTCAGCAGGCCCAGTGAGAATTCAATACCAGAAATCAATAACGAACTTGCCAATTGGACGCTCGAAGATCCCAGAACTGTTCCGATCCCCGGAACTAAAGCGGCTGAACAAGAATTGCCGCCGAAACCGGTACGGGCCGAAAAGAGCGACTCGCTGCTGGCAATAATTCATGGCGTCGGTAAACAAGGATGGCGCAGTCACGAGGCACGCCAAACCTTTCTGTTGAAAAACGGAGCAGGATCAAACATGCTGTTACTGACACGCACGAAACTGCGAACCGGCGCAGGCAACGCCCATCTGCCGCCGTTGAGAGGCGACGCCATAAGCCAAATACTGGGTGGCAGATCCGGCCTACTTTTTTGGACGGGGTCAAAATACGCTTGGTACTCGCCCGAGAAGTAATCAACGATGAGCCCCATCCAGATCCAACTTTATCGTTCCATGACAAGCTCACCACAAGTCGGCTATCATCCGAAGCCGTTTCAATTACGAATCCGGCTCGTCTATTCGAATCGGTCTTACTTATTAAGAACAGGTAATGTTGGAAGTCTTAAAGCTGGGATGCATCCGCGGGGACCGCCGGCTGTTCAGCGATTTGAGCTTTTCCGCTACTGCCGGCGAATTGATCGAGCTGCGCGGGCCGAACGGCAGCGGCAAGACGAGTCTACTAAGAATTCTCTGTGGCTTGTCATCGCCGGCTGCAGGCCAGGTTCGTTGGAATGGAAAGAACATTCGATCGCTGGCTGAAGAGTATTTCCGCGACGTTGCTTATCTTGCCCACCAAAATGCGGTGAAAGATGAACTTAGCGCGCTTGAGAATCTTCGCATCGCCAGTGGTGTCGCCGGGAATCCTTTGAACAAAGCTCAAGCGCAACAGGTGCTGGAACGAATCGGCTTAAAGGATCGGCAGCACCTGCCCGCGCGTGTTCTGTCTGCCGGGCAGCGGCGGCGTTTGGCGTTGACTCGATTGCTGACTTCAAAGGCCACGCTTTGGATCCTCGATGAAGTTTTGACTTCGCTGGATGATGCGGCAGTGAGACTCTCGCGTGACTTCATCAGTGATCACATCAAGAACGGCGGCATGGCGATCGTGGCTACACACCAGGATCTCAACTTGTCAGTGGAAAGGATGCAACGGATTCAACTTTTCCCGTGAACGCGCTTTCACTTCGATCGATGTTTGGCTGGGTTTCATGGCGAGACTTGATTCTCGCTTGGCGGCATCGCGCGGATGTCCTGGCCACTCTTTTCTTCTTTATAATTGTCACCAGCCTTTTTCCACTAGGGATCGGTCCTGAGCCACAGACACTCCAGACCATCGCGCCGGGCGTCGTTTGGGTGGCTGCGCTGTTAGCTTCGATGCTTTCATTGGGGAGGATTTTTGGCAACGATTACCAGGATGGAACGCTCGAACAACTGCTGTTGACTCCGCAACCGGCTTATCTGATCGTGCTCGCCAAAGTCCTGGCGCATTGGTTGGTTTCCGAAGTTCCACTGGTGATCATCGCGCCGGTACTTGGACTTCAGTTTGGTTTGTCGGAGAATACTCTGTTGATTGTGGTGGTCTCCCTCCTATTGGGAACGCCGGTGCTGAGCCTGATCGGAGCCATTGGCGCGGCGCTTACGTTGGGCTTGCGCGCGGCGAATGTTTTGGTTGCGTTGTTGGTCTTGCCGCTTTACATTCCGGTACTGATCTTTGGAACTGGCGCGATTCAGGCCACGGTTAACGGGACTGGCACGAAGCCCTGGCTCTTGTTGCTCGGAGCAATTCTGGTTCTGGCCTTCGTATTCGCGCCCTGGGCAACCAGTGCGGCTTTGAAGATATCTGTGGAATAGGAATTGTCTCAGCGCCGCAGTTCGACGCAAAGCCGCGTTGAGGCAGAGATTCGATGAGCACACGAAGAATTAATTGGTATAAATACGCAGCCCCTGCGAACTTCTACCCACTTGCGGGCAAGATGATCCCGTTTTTCACGGTGGTGACGGTTCTGCTTTTCATTATTGGGCTGTACGTTGGGTTTTTTGTCGCACCTACTGACTTTCAGCAGGGTGAATCTTACCGAATAATTTTTATTCACGTACCGGCGGCGTGGATGGGAATGTTTCTCTATGTGTTGATGGCTGTGTATGCTGGTCTTGGCTGGGCATTCAACGCGCGCTTAGGCTCGATGATGGCGACCGCGATTTCCACGACCGGAGCAATCTTTACATTTATTTCGCTGGTCACCGGATCTCTGTGGGGCCGGCCCGCCTGGGGAGTCTATTGGGTTTGGGATGCTCGAATGACTTCCACGCTGATCTTGATGTTTCTTTATATCGGATTTATCTCGTTGCAAGCGTCGATTGACGATTCACGTCGTGCCGATCGAGCCGGCGCAGTATTGGCGCTGGTCGGTTTGATCAATGTTCCGATCATCTACTTTTCAGTTCAATGGTGGAACACTCTGCATCAGGGCGCGACGTTCACAGCGAGAAGCTTTAAGATGGCGCCGTCGATGTTGTCAGCGATGCTAATCCTGATGGCCGCCTGCTGGATGTATTCGATTGCCGTAGTGCTCGTGCGGGTGCGCTGCATCATCAGAGAAAGAGAGCGTGAAGCGCCATGGCTGGCTGAAGCCGTGGCCTAAAGGAAATTATGCACTGGTCAAGCTTGTCAGAGTTTGTTCGAATGGGTGGCTATGGCTTCTACGTCTGGGGATCCTACGGTGTCACGCTGGTCCTCCTGGGCGGCGAAGTACTCATGCTGCTGAAGCGCAGGCGGGCCGTCGCGCGAATTGCGCCTGAGCCGAAGCTTGAAAATCGAAATGCTAAATTTGAAGCCGCGATGGTGTCCGATAAGCTTTAGCTTGTCGCACTGGATGGTAAAGAGTCCCTAAGGTTGTCGAATATTTGACTTATGAAAAAGCGTCATAAAAGAATTACCTTCATCGTTGCCAGCCTGGCAGCGATCGGACTAGCGACTTGGCTTGTCCTCGGAGCTTTTCGCCAAAACCTGGTTTTCTTTTTCAGTCCGACGCAGGTCGCAGCGAAAG
>QHXG01000320.1 GCA_003222845.1 Acidobacteriota bacterium
ATTCAATAGCCCATCCAATGTCAGAGTTGACCAGACGCGGCATTTACATTCAGTCTTGTTGGGCCACACGCTGCAACGTCACTAGACTAAGTGGTCCGTCGCCATAGGCCTAGCCCGGCTGCCGCAACTAGCGCGACCACAAACGCCGGAACTCCGGTCAGCAGTGGCCACGCCACAAGTGCGAGAAGGTGCCGCCAGTACGGAGCGTGTGACGGGACCATCACCGCATGAACGGTCGCTGCGACAGCGAGCAAGAAAGCCCCGAGCGCGACAGCGAGTGCTGCGTGCGACGCCGTTATACGGGGCGAGTTGCCCAATCGAAAGTGTTCGTAACCTATATGAATCGCGAAGGCGACGCCGGAGACCAAGAACGCCAACAGTCTCCAAGTGACACGCATCTGATTGGACGCAGACCAACCGGCAAACGAACCAAATGCGATGCCGACCACAAAGTACGCCACACCTACGATTATCAACCTTGGCAGCCACCGTTTGCGACCAGATGCATCCATATGTATGGCCCAACGTCAGAGTTGCCGGGGCGCGGCGAACACAAGAACCGTTGCCTTAACCGGGCCCGTCGAGAGCTGCGCTATCGCCGCTCCGGTCGAAACGAGAGTGTTACACAGCGTGTGATCTTCATCTCACCAACATTTCTTCGGCTTTACTCTTCAATGTTAGAGACATGAGACGCGGCCCTACGGAATCGTGGCGGGCGAACTCCTCCACTCTCATAAATTCTACGTCCTTTCCACGTAACACCTTTCCCGATTGTAATTCTGATACTTGAATCAAATAACATCGCGTAGAGCAAGCCTAGACCGAGTGGCGCGGTCAACGCATAGGCGGGAGAAACTCCCGATCGCATGCTGACCAACGCGAGAGCAAAGACCTGCAGCAACCATGACAAGGCGGCGGAAGTGAACAATAGCCAAAGGTCAACGCTCACGCCTGCGGCAAGCCCAATCGCCGACGCTAGAGCAATGAGGGGCGGCACGACAGCCATCAAATACATGGATAAGACACTGGACAAAGCAAATGGCAGTGAGAACTTCATCCCCGAGAACCAATTCTTGGTACTGCACTCCCACATCTCGCCGAAATTTCGATACATGCGGGTACTGAGCAGGTTCGGTGCCCGCTCGGTAAGCAACCGTGCACCCGAACGCTTGATCAGCTCGGCAAGCCGCACGTCTTCCATCACTTCGTCCTTCAACGCTTCATAACCACCGACGCGCTCAAGCACAGTGCGGCGCATCAGAAAGAACCCGCCGATGCCGACAGCTCCCTGCGTCTTTGGGTTACTGATGCGGAAAAACAGAGTGAACATCAGCAGAACCCACACCCACGTCGGGATCATCACGCGCTCCCAAAAAGAGCCGGCTTCAAAGTGCGGGATTAGCGTTATGGCATCGCCTTTCTCTTCCAGCGCATGATCGATTGCGGTGCGCATGGCTGACTTGCCAAAGATCATGTCGGCATCCGTCGCCAGTATCCATTCGCCGCGTGCATGATTAAACGCTTGCTGCATGGCGGAGGGTTTTCCAAGCCATCCGGCCGGTGGTTCTTCGCCTTCAATGACCCGCAAGCGGTCATGGTTCTTGGCGAGTGTTTCCAATATTGCTGCGGTTGCATCCGTCGAACGGTCATTGATGGCAATGACCTCAAACCGCCCATAATCTTGAGCAAGAATGGAGCGAATACATTCTGACAGGACACGATGTTGTTCGTTGCGAGCTGGAACAAGAACTGATACCAGCGGCGCCTCGCTCGTCGTGGTACGCAAATGATTGGTTGGCAACAGGGGCTTTTGACGAGAAAGACCGTAAAGCGTGAGCACAATACTAATGAGCCAACCAAAAACAACGAGCCAGACAAAGCTGGTCAGTATCACCAGTAGGTTTAGTTGAAAGGCCATCGTCGGCATCGAAGTTTCATCGAGAAGCGAAGTTGTCGAACGATCGAAATCACCGGGCGCGGCGTTTACATCCAACCTTCGATTCATATAACAACTTGAGAAATCCACGCTTCGGTCCAAGGATTATGCTCCGCCATCGCCGAGCGATTTATTGTTGCGCGATGAGAGTTGCCTGGGCGGCGACAACCCGCCATTGTCCCTGGCGCTCGACATAGACTTTTATGTATCGAGATCGCGTGCTAACGTCTTTGTCGTTGAACTTTCCTGAGATCAAAACGAGGCCAGTCACGATCGCAACATCCCCGTAGACCCGCACTGCAACCTCGGTGTTGCGCACCTCGGCGGTCGCATTTGCCGATTTGACTTCTGCAAGCACCCTGGCCTTATTCACAACCTCGCCGCTAACCGTGGTGAGAACATAATCGTCAGCCATGAGTCGATCGAGTATGGCTAGATCAGGCCGGCTCAGCGCTTCTTGCCATTGGTTCTCAAGACGCCTCAACTCCTGCTCAACGCCACTGTTTTGATTCGCTTCTTGGTTCATCATTTAACCCGACAGCACAACAGGCTACGAATATCACAGCGAAGATTACCAGGATTGCTTTAAAGATTTCACTCCCGCAACGGAGGAGTGTGGATACGCATTGCGATTACGAAACGGTTTGTTAGCTGGCGTTTCCCGCCCATGCCAGCGCGAACTATAGACGCTCGACCTTTCCGGCCACAAGTCGGGAATCAGTTTTGTACGGTCCTGAGTTGCAAGCTCAAGAGAACTTTTATGTTGTTTTGTTCTTCAATTCCTGATAAGAAGCAATCTACTAGGCATCCTTCCGGTTAGGTGAAAGGAGATTCTCATGGACAAGATTCGCTTAGGGTTCATCAACTTTCTCGCGGCCGTAGTCCTTTTCCTCTGCTGTAGTTCGTTTGCACAGGGGCAGGCGGATAGAGTTTTTATTTCAGGCGTGGGCGATGATGCCTCTGCTTGCAGCCGCACTGTGCCTTGCAGGACATTTGCCGGGGCTCTTTCCAAGGTCGCTACCAGAGGTGAGATTGACGTACTTGATTCCGGTGGCTTTGGAGTCGTTACCATCAGTAAGTCAGTGACGATTGACGCGACCGGCGTTTTCGCGGGGGCGCACACCATAATTGGTAATGTGATTAATATCGTTGCCGGAGCAAGCGATGTAGTAGTGTTGCGCAATCTCTCAATTAACGGGCTGGGAAAGGCGGACAACGGGATCAAGTTTACCAGCGGCAAGGCGCTTTATCTGGAGGACTGCCTCATAAAAAATTTCCGCAATTATGGCATTGATTTTGAGCCTTCAGTTGGGAGCACGCTGGTTATCCGGGATTCGATCATCATAAACAATGGTACGGAGACCATAAGCGTTTTGGGTACCGTGCGCGGTAGCGGCGGAGCAGTGTTGGTTAAGTCTGCATCGGGGACGGCCTTTGCCGCTATTGATAATACCCAAATGGCCGGCAATTTCCTCGGTATCAACGCCAGAGACAACAGCAAGATCACAGTCAGTAACAGCACTATTGCGAGAAATATTTCGATCGGGCTGTTGGCCTTCACGGACTCGAACGCTCCGGCAGAAATGAACGTCGAACATTCTGTGGTAACGCTCAATTTGGTTGGGATTCAATCAGGCGGCTGTTCGGATGTTCAAGCAAGAGGTGCGACTACGGTGCGCATCTCGGCTGTAAATGTCACCAGCAATATTGCCACCGGTCTGCTGAGCGGATGTGCCGCTCCAGGAGGCGGCGGCCCGGCAGCCATTATTTCGGCCAGGAACAATACGATAATGGGTAATAATCCAGACGGAGCACCGACTTCAACATCCCCACAGCAGTAATGAGTTGTGCGGTTGCGGCCTTCAGCAGTTTAAGTTTCTTCTTGAAGCCTTGGTTCAGTCTCCAGGTCTGGATACTTGCCTCTAATATTCCGATAAAAAGCCCGTATTTTGTTCATGTCTTCCTTAACATTCCCGCTGGGTATCACAAACATACCCAAGCCACATAACTTTCTCTCGTAGTCAAGATAACCGAGACCTATCGGAACTCCACTCTGAGACGCAATATGATAAAAGCCCGACTTCCACAGGGCCACTTTACGTCTGGTTCCTTCCGGCGGAATAGCCAGAACCAGATAATCGCTGCTTCTAAATTTTTCGGCCGTTTGGATAACCAGGGACTGGGGTGCTCGTCTATCTACGGGAATGCCACCCAGTTTGCGCATAAGCCATCCCCAAGGGAAAATGAACAGCGTGTGTTTGCCAAACCAGGAGATACGGACCCGCAATGTATAGGCTGTGGCCAACATAAATGGTAAATCCCAGTTGGATGTATGAGGCGCCGCTATAAAAACAAATTTGCTATGGCTTGGAGCTTCTCCATAAATCTTCCAACCAAATAGCTTGAGCCATAATCTTCCTATACAGTATGAAAGCAGTGTCCCCTTCCTTCTCAAGCCGCCTCCCTGTTTTTTCTCAGACATAACTGAACATCAGAGTCGGCCCGATTACCTTCAACCTTCGATTCTATTAATCAACTTGAAAAAAACGCGCGCCACACTCCGGTCCAACGAATGTTGTTATGTCGCGTTCGCCCACCGCATCGGCTGGTATCGAACGCCGTGATTTTCCTCAGGCGGCCCCGCAATAGCAAACCCCAAACGTTCGTACGCCGTAATCGCGTTTAGAGACGAGTTTACTGTAATTGGTCCGTGATTGGGAGACGAAGCAATCCAGTCACGAGCATGATTCCAGAGCTGTCGACCGATCCCGCGCCGTTGGTGTTGAGTATCAACAAACAAGTAGTAGAGGTGAGAAGGAAGCCGGATAGCAGCAGTTCCGACCAGCGTGTCAGATTCCAGCGCGACGAAGAACTGGTAACCACTTCGAATTCGCTTCGCCTGGTTCTCGGTTGTCATTTCAGATAGTAAATGGCTCAATCCACTATCGGACAGCGAGGATGCGATATGTTCGCGAGCACTCGCGGTGACAAGTGCGCTAATCGCTGGGGCGTCTTCGACAGTTGCGGAACGGATCAGCAATTTGAGCGACATAACGATTGACTTGACGCGGCGGCGCGAATCAAAGCACCCTTCGCCGCACCAAGCAAGTTGCGAAACACGCTCCCGCCGCTCGCGTCCAACGATTAATAGGTTGTTCGGCGCGACAGTCCGAGCAAAACATTAGCCCGGATCTATTTGATTCTTGTTTCCTGA
>QHXG01000382.1 GCA_003222845.1 Acidobacteriota bacterium
CGTCGCAGATTAGCGCTATTCAGATCGAGCTCGGCCACTGGAATTACCTCGACTTGCGGAAAATCCTTCTGCAGAGCCGCTAAGAATTTCTTCGCATCTCCCACCACGATCAGACTGGCGGCGCCGGCATTCAATTGCGTCGAGGCAAAGCTCTTCACTTCATCTGCTTTGATGGCCTGCACCCGTCCAACGTACTGATTGATTTCGTCGAGGCTCACGCCGTACATCGCCAAGGAGCTAACCTGGCTAACCAAACCGCCGATGGTTTCCATGTTTCGAGCAAACCCGCCGAGCAAAGACGCCTTGCGCGTAGGCAGTTCATTCTCGGGCAAATCACGCGTGCCGAGTCCGGAAACCTCTGAGAGGGTCAACGACGCGACTTCCGCTCCTGATTCATTTTTCGTCTGTACCGAAGCGGTGAATTGGCCCGACCAGCGCCGCATGTCAAACGAGCTGCCGGCGCCGTAACTCAGGCCGCGCTTGACGCGAATCTCCCAATTCAGGCGTCCTGAGTAGCCGCTCAGAATCGCGTTTGCAACTATGCCGCGAAAATAATCCGGACTGGTGCGAGTGATTCCCGTGCGCGCGAGCAACACCGCCGTTTGACCGGCGTCTGGTTTGTCGATGACCAGCACGCGGCGACTGCTCGCATCGCTCAACGGAGTTCCCACCGTAGTGTTCGGCAAGGCCGTCGCAGGCTTTGCCCAATCGCCAAAATATTTCTGTGCTAAGGCGAATCCATCCTGCGGTGCGACGTCACCGCCGATAACCAGAATCGCATTGTCGGGACGATAGTATGTATCGTGCAACTTCAATATGTCGTCGCGTTTAATTCGCGGCACCGATTCAGGCGTACCCGACAGCGGGTGACCGTAAGGCGCGTCGCGAAACACGACGCGGGCCGCGACGAAGCGGGCAATCGATCCGGGCGTTCCCAGCGCGACTCTCAGATTGTTGAGCGCCTGGCGTCGCAATCGTTCAATCTCTTCGTCCTTGAAAGCAGGATTGCGAACCACGTCGGCCAGGATCGCAAATGCGGGATCGATCCGAGACGACATCACGCTCGTGGTGATCGTGGAAGCATCCCATCCGCCGCCGGAGGCAATCGATCCACCGAGTGCTTCGATTGCTTCCGCGATCTGAGTGGCGCTCCGTGTGGTTGTGCCCCGCGTCAGCAAAGATGCCGTCATGTCCGCGGTGCCGGCCAGGTCAGACGGGTCGACCTCGCCGCCACTCTTGATCAAGACCTGGGCGGTGACCAAGGGCATCTGAGATCTCTGCACGACAATCACGCGCAGTCCGTTGGGCAGAATCTTCTCAACCGGTTTGGGAAACTGGACCGAGCGCGGCGCAGCCGGAGGCGGCGGCGTAGCTTGCGGCGTCTGCGCCAACGCCGAAGACGCTAGCAAAAGAAAGCCGAGCGGCGAGAGAGCGAGTGACTTCACCTTCAAGAAGCTTCTGATTTTCATCTCCCGTTCCCTCCATTCGATTCACTCTCCGGCTGATTCCTGTTTTCCGAGCCTGCAGCCGGCCGAGCCGATTCCGGCAAGTAGTAAATCACGTAACGATTTTCGTCAGTGAAATATTTCTTCGCCACGCGCTGCACATCGGCAGCCGTCACTGCCTGCAAGCGCTCCAAGTCAGTGTTCACGCGATTTGGATCGCCGAGCAGCACCGCCGCTCCTCCCAAAGACTGCGCCTTTCCAAGATTTGTTTCCCGCTGCCGAAGCAGACTGGTGATGATCTGATTCTTGGCTTTTTCAAGCTCGGCCGCCGAAACCGGCGCATCCTGGAGTTTCTTGATCTCCGCCCGCAGAGACGCTTCGGCATCCTCGGGCTTCTTTCCTGCGGCGAGAATCGCGGTTAAATAAAAGAGGCCGGCATCTTCGCGCAGGTCGGCGTTGGCGTTGACGCTTTGCGCGACCTGCTGTTGGTAGACCAGCGATTGATAAAGCCGCGACGAACGCCCACGCGAAAGAATGATATCGGCCATGCTTAAAGCGGGCGCGTCCTCACTTTTCTCAGACGGGACTAGATAAGTGAGCCCAACTGCGGATAGGGGCACATTCTTTCCGTACTCCGTGAAACGCTTCTCGCCGGCGCGCGCGGGCTCTTTCGTCTCGACCCGGGGCAGTGGCAGACCCGGTTTGGGAATGGGAGCAAAATACTTGTCTACCCAGGCGTCGAGCTGTTTCGGATCAAAATCGCCCACCACTAACAGCGTCGCATTGTCGGAGCGATAGTACGTGGCGTGAAACTTCTGCACGTCCTCGAGCGTCGCCGCTTCGAGATTTTCAATGCTGCCGATCGTGGGCCGTTTATATGGATGCGCGTTAAATGATTTCTGCTGGAGCACGTAAAAGAATCTGCCGTAGGGCGGAGCCAAAACGCTCTGTCGAAATTCCTCTTCAACTACGGCACGCTCGGAATGGAAGTTCTCCTCGTCAACTGTCAACCCGGAAAGCCGCTCAGCCTCAGCCCACAGAAGTGTCTCGAGATAGTTCGAGGGCACAATCTCGTAATAGACCGTAACATCATCCTGGGTGAACGCGTTGTTGCTTCCGCCCACGTCTTCCGTGAGACGATCCATCATCTCGGACTTCATGTTCTTTGTTGACTTAAACATGATGTGCTCGAACAGATGAGCAAAGCCGCTGCGCTGATCGGGATCGTCTTTCGAGCCAACGTGATACCAAACATTGATGGCCACCGAAGGGCTTGATTTATCCAGCACACTGAGCACACGCAGGCCATTTGTCAGCGTGCGCTCGCGAAATTCAATTCGCGGCAGCTTGGTTTGCGCAGTGACGGCGGCGACGCTCCCGGCTACCAAAACACAACCAATCAGGCTTGATACAAAATGACGACGCATCATTGTTAGCTCCGATCTCCCTCTCCCATTGGGAGAGGGCTGGGGTGAGGGACCTGGCTCATAGTAACGAAGAATACTAATCTTTTCTCTCGGGTCTACAAACGTGAAGGGGAAAGTAACAGTTGGATTCGCTGCTAAACCCTCACCCTGACCCTCTCCCAAGGGAGAGGGCAAATCAGTCCATATCCAGCGGATTTCGATAAACCTTGTCCTTATCTTTCTCCGCCCGCTTCATCGCCTCTTTGAACTTTTCTTCCAGTAAACGCTCGCGGTCTTTCATCGAACTCATCTCTTGCGCGAATATCTGCTCACGTGTCTGTTTCTGCTTTTCGAGATCCTTCTTCATGTCCTCGAATGATCCCAACGGTTTTTGCTTTTCTTCGTGAGAAAGAATCGCGCCGGTCCCAGCATCGACAATAACGGTCGCCTCGCAGCACGGGCAGATGATCGTAAATTTGCTTGTGTTCGACATAAGAAGGCTTCTAGTTCGGTGCTCCCGCGCGCCAGGTTCTCACGGCTTCCGCCGATTCTTCGAAGGGATCCACTTGCGCACCGCGCTCTGTCCGTCGCACGCGCGGTGGCCTTATTTCGCGGACCGCGTAGATGGGTTTGTTCTGCGATTCGTAGTACGTCCGCGCCAACATCTCGCCCAACAGACCAATTGACAAGAACTGAATGCCGCTGATCACCAACACCACCGTCAAGAAAAGCAAAGGCCCATGGTTATCCATGATGTCCACGTGATAGTAAAAGTGCTTGATGAGCAGGAACAGTCCGCTCAGGAAACCAGTCGCTGTTCCCAAGACCCCAAAGAAACCAAAGAAGTGCAACGGCCGGGTCGAGTAGTCGAGCAGAAACTTAACACTGATCAGATCCAGCAATACGCGCAACGTGCGCGAGATGTTGTAATTCGATTTGCCATTTCTGCGGCGAATGTTTCTGATTGGAATCTCGGCTATGTTCGCGCCTTGCCAGCTTGCCAGCGCCGGAATGAAACGATGCAGGTCGCCATACAACTGCAACTCAGTAACGACTTCGCGCCGGTAAGCTTTGAACGTAGTGCCGAAGTCGTGTAGTTCGACACGCGACAGCTTGGCCATTATCCGATTGGCGATGCGGCTGGGAATTCGTCGCGTCAGCCACGCGTCTTTTCGGTCGACACGCCAACCGCTAACGATGTCGTAGCCTTCCAGGATCTTGTGAATAAACCCTGGTATCTCCGTCGGGTCGTGCTGAAGATCGCCGTCCATCGAGACGATAATTTCGCCGTGCGTGTAATCAAAGCCGGCCTTGAGCGCCGCTGTCTGGCCAAAGTTTCTTCGCAGACGAATCAAGGCCACGCGTTCATCGCGGTCCGAAATTTCTCTGAGGATCTTGTAGGTGCCATCGCGACTTCCATCGTCGACGAATACCATCTCGTACGCGTGGCCGAGACCATCCATGACTTTGACGATACTCTCGTAGAGCGGCTTGATATTGTCCACTTCGTTGAAAAAAGGAACCACAATCGAAAAATCAACCGCGGTTCGGGGAAACTGGCCAAAGCGTTCTTCTTTCATGATGCCTCGCTTAGTTCGCGGTATGATATTAATTGAATATCGTTTCGAGCAATCAAATCTTTCACCGTTGGGTCGGTCAGCGCCTCTAATTCTCGCTGTCGTTGTCCCAACAGACGCGTCGGTGTTCGTGCCAACGCCTCGTCGACATAGCCAGGATGCGACATAAGCTCGCTGAGGCCTTCCGGTAAGTTGTTCAGTATGCGACTTAGTTCCGAGATGTCAAGAAAGCCCGTTTGCGCAATTCCCAGAAAGTATCGCGGCGTAAGCAAGCCGGCCCGCTTTGCTTTGCCTCGCGACCTGAGCGCAAAGAATGAAAGGGCGCGGCCCAAACCGTACTGCTTTATTCCACCCTTACCATTGCGGCGCGCATGTTTTAGTACCGCCAACGCATTCGAAGGTTCAACTGCGCAACGAATGCCTTTTATCCCATATTCGCCGGCCAGCTTCAGTACGATATCGAATACTCCCGGTAGCAATTGGATGTGCTTGTGCCCGTCGAGGTGTGTCAGCTTAATTCCCGCTCCGAGAATCTTCTCGATTTGCGCACGCAACTCCAATTCGACTTCACCAAGTCTGACTTTGCCGGTCGCGATCTTTTTGCCAAGACCGATCGGACCAATGCTCATCTCGCCATTGCGCTGGACCAGACTGCGGACGAGAGTTGCCCGCGTTACCGTCGGCCCTTGAGTCAAATTCAGGTGCGCACCAATTCCGAGTCGCGGCGCCTGTCTCACGCGTGCAACCGCATCCTCGAACGCGGCCCCATTCGCCATCAG